>JANNWF010000385.1:0-6695 GCA_031408455.1 Pseudoxanthomonas sp.
GCGCTTGATCGGCGCGCGCGTGGCGCTTTCGATGGACAGGCCGAGCTTGGCGCCCAGGCGCACCGCGCGCAGCATGCGCACGGGATCCTCGCGGTAGCGCTCGTCGGGTTCGCCGATCAAGCGCAGAACGCGCTGCTCGACATCGGCAAAACCGCCGACAAAATCGCGCACCGAGAAATCCTCGATGGCGTAGAACAGCGCGTTGGCGGTGAAGTCGCGGCGCACTGCGTCTTCCTCGATGCTGCCGTAGATATTGTCTCGAAGCAGTCGGCCACCGTCCTCAGTTTCGCGGTTGCCGCTGCCATCGTCGGACGCGGCGCGAAACGTCGCCACTTCGATGATCTCGCGGCCGTAAACGACGTGCGCCAAGCGAAACCGACGTCCAATCAAGCGGCAATTGCGAAACAACCCGCGCACCTGCTCCGGTGTGGCGTCGGTAGCGATGTCGAAGTCTTTTGGCGCACCGCCAATCAACAAGTCGCGCACCGCACCGCCAACCAAGTAACCGACAAAGCCAGACTCGCGGAGCTTGTAGAGCACGCGCAATGCATTGGGGCTGATCTGCTTGCGCGAGATGCAGTGTTGGTCGCGCGACACAACCAGCGCGGTCGTGCGAATAACGTCTATGGCTGAATGCACCAGATTGTTTTGCTCGATAGTGCCGCGATAGTCGCGGCTTGCAGAGGTGGTGGCGGGCCGTCGTTTATGCCCAACGAGCGGCTCGTAGCGACCACCGCGCATTGCGTCAGTGCAGCCGCTTTCGTTATCCTATCGGCTCTGCGGCGCTTGGATCAATGAGCACGGATCAATGAGCAGGGCTCATTGGGCACCGATCACCAAGCTTTCAGCTATCCGCGCTCCCTTCGTCTAGCGGCCTAGGACACTGCCCTCTCAAGGCGGGAACACGAGTTCGAACCTCGTAGGGAGCACCAATTCTTCCGACCCACGCGGTCACACTCTGGACGTGCTGCGCGATGCCCTTCGTCGTCACCGAGAGCTGCATCAAGTGCAAGTACACCGACTGCGTCGAAGTCTGCCCGGTCGACTGCTTTCACGAAGGCCCGAACTTTCTGGTCATCGATCCGGATGAGTGCATCGATTGCACCCTGTGCGAACCGGAATGTCCGGTCAACGCGATTTATCCGGAAGACGATGTGCCTGCGGGGCAAGAGAAGTTCATTGCTTTGAACGCTGAGCTGGCTAAAGCGTGGCCGGTGATTGCGACCCGCAAGGATGCGCCGGCAGACGCCAAAGAGTGGGAAGCGGTGACTAGCAAATTGGATTTGTTGCAGCGCTGAGTCCGGCACTCTGGCATGCGAACAACGGCTGACCTAATGAGACTGGCCTAGCGTTCGTCATCCCCGCGAAGGCGGGAATCCAGTGGTTATCGAGCCACGACCGACCGTGCCACTATCCGTCTGGATTCCCACGTTCCTGGGAATGATGAGTCGTGTGAGATGGGCTCAAGCATTTGTCTCTATGGGTCACACCTCAAACGCGGAGACGCTGACCGCAACGATCAGCGTCTCCGCGTTTGATCCAGTGTCTGAGCGAACGACTTAGCTCAACCGTATGCGCAACGCAGCCAACAGCTTGCCCGCCGCACCACCAGTGACATTGGCACCCTTGGCATCCACCGCACCCACCTGGCTGGTTTCACCATCGCGGGTCACACGGACCAAGAACTCCGCGCCGTCAAAGCGCACGTTATAAGCTGCCAACACCTGCGCACGCTCGACAATTTCAACGCCGTCGGTTCGCTCAAGGGCAGTGCCCAATCGCTTCCATGTCGATTCCACCGAGTCTTTCACTGGAAACGGGCCGCTGGCGATGATCGCCGGAGTAGCCGTCGACGCGCTGGCGACTGGCCGCGCCACGCCGGCTGCACCGACCACAGGCACTGACATCGCTGGATCCACCCGCGGCGTGTCGAGATCGGGCGGGATTTCGAGCGAGCGCGCTTCGACTGCATTTTCGTAGTCGCTCTTGCCGCGAAACCAGCTGCAGCCGCTCGTCGCAACAATCGCCGCCGCAAGGGCAGCAACACTCAGCGCACGCATCGGGGAATTCCGCATCGTTGAATTACTCCAAAAGAATTTGGCGGCGCTGTGCGGTTTGTCGGCATCAGCCCGACAGCCCGTCTTCCAGCGCGCTGACGGCGGCGATCATTTCTGACAGTCCACCGCGCAGCTCGGGCGGCAAGGGTAACAGGGGCAGCCGCACCACGTCTTTGCTGAGGCTTAACTGGGCCAATATCGCCTTCAGCGGAATCGGGTTGGGAGCGACCGCCAAACCCTCGTAAAGACGCTGCAACTGGTGGTCGAGATCCAAGGCTGCACTGGCTTGGCCGGTAAGCGCGAGCTTGCAGAGCCGCGCAAACAGCGCCGGAATGACATTGGAGGCGACCGAGATCACGCCGTCAGCGCCAGCGAGCATTGCTCGGACGGCGGTCGGATCATCGCCACTGAGGACGGCAAACCCCGGCCCACGCAGGGGCAGAAGTTCTCGCATGCGCTCTGCTTCCGGCAGCGCTTCCTTGATGCCGATGATCGTGGGCAACGCGGCCAAGGTTTGCACCGTCGCTGGCAGCAGATCGCCGCCCGAACGCGAAGGCACGTTGTACAGTACCACCGGCAACCCGCCCTGCTCGGCGACGCACGTGTAGTGCGCAACCAAGCCAGCCTGCGTAGGCCGCACATAGGGTGGCGTGACCACCAAGGCGATGTCGATGCCACAGGCTTTCGCACGCTGCACCTGCGCCACCGTGCGCGCGGTGCCCGACAATCCGCATCCAGCAAGCACGGGAATCCGCCCTCCCACTTGCTGCACCGCCGCTCGCAGTAGACGCTCGAACTCGTCGTCTTCGAGCATGGCGGCTTCGCCGGTTGAGCCGGCAATCACCAAGCCGCTACTGCCACCGATGATCTGCCTTTCAATCAAGCCAGCGAACGCGCCAAGATCGAGCTGGCCGTCGGCATCAAACGGTGTCGCCAACGCTGTAATACTGCCGCGAAGCTGCACGAGACGATTTCCAAGTCCACGGGACGGCGGAGTTTAAGTGAAAGTCGCGCAACGTTGAGTCTAACCTTCCTCGAACTTCGCGGGCGATACCTTTCGAATTGCCGCTGCGGGCCTAGGACGCCGCGAGCGCGGCGAACGCCGGTCCTACGGAGACAACGTCGAATAAAGGAGTGGCGGCGGCAGAATTTCAGCATTCGGAATGGCGTTACGCCACGACCATTACTTGCGGCGTGGAATGGCGGGCAAGTATTCTGGCCCCGCGGCAACCGCCCGATGAACTGCCGCACACGACGTTGGGTAGCAATCCAATGCGCCGCCTCACGCCGCTTGTCACACGCAGCCCGCTTCACCTCGCTCACCTGGAATGCTTGCCTTGACCGAGTCTTCGCAGCGCCCGAATACCAACGAAAATTATCTGCTCATCAATGCGTTCGCGACCCACCCCGACTCCCCACTGCTGTCGGTGTCGAAAAAAATCGCGGATTCCGGCTGCAATCTTTACGACGCGCGTCTAGCCACGGTTGGCCGCGATGTATCAGTGTTGGCGCTCGCTGTCGGCTCGTGGGACGCTGTCGCCAAACTTGAATCTTCGTTGGCTAGGCTTGAGCGCGAAGAGGGCATCCGCCTGCTCAGCTATCGCACCGGCGCCAAGCCCATCCAAAGCAATCTGCTGCCCTACATTGTCGAAGTGGTTGCCGCCGACAAGCCGGGCATCCTGTTTCAACTGGCGGATTTCTTTGATCGTCAAGGAATCACCATCGAGAACCTGCAATCCTCACGCTATCGCGCAATGCAGACCGGTGCCGACATGTTTTCTGCGCAAATCACGATTGGGATCCCCTCCAGCATGCACATTGCCGCGCTGCGCGATGACTTCCTCGAGTTCTGTGATCACTTGAACCTCGATGCCATCATGGATCCGATGAAGTACTGAAGGCGCATCCCATGATAAGCGTCGGCTCCCGCATTCCTGATCTGCCGATAAGCCGCGTCCATGCCGGCGCGGGGCTCTTGTCCGACTACCGTGGACATTGGCTGGTGCTTTTCTTTTACCCGAAAGACAACACCCCCGGGTGCACCAACGAAGGCGTCGATTTCAATGCCTTGCTGCCGCGCTTCGAAGCGCTTGACGCGGCAGTTCTCGGGGTATCTCGTGATTCGTTGAAGTCACATCAGAAATTCAGCGCCAAATACGACTTTCGCTTTGACCTGCACGCCGACATCGACGAGTCCGTGTGCAAGGCGTTTGACGTCATCCATGAAAAATCCATGTATGGCCGGGTCACGCTCGGCATCGTCCGCAGCACCTTTTTGATCGATCCTCGCGGCGACATTCAACACGTCTGGAGCCCGGTCAAAGTCAAGGACCATGCGGCGGCCGTGCTCGCCACGCTCGAGAAGGCCGTGCTGGAGTACGCCCAGCAGTGATCCGGCCGGAATTGGATCGCTTCTTCCCACTGCGCCCCCTGTGCGCGCAGGACATCCGCAGTGCCGGGATTCGGGATTCGGGATTCGTAAAGTCCAACGCTCGCGAAATCCCGCTTTTGCGAATCTCCAGTCCCGAATCCCGAAACTCCAATCCCCCGACGGACATCGCCACCACATGATGACCCGCAGCAAGCGTATCTATGTGCTTGATACCAACGTGCTGATGCACGATCCCACCGCCTTGTTCAAGTTCGAAGAACACGACGTATTTCTGCCGATGATGGTGCTGGAGGAGCTGGACGCTTCCAAAAAAGGCCACTCCGAAGCCAGTCGCAACGCGCGTCAGGTCAGTCGCTTCATCAATGAGTTGATCGAGGCAGGCGATGGCGGCCCGATTGAAGACGGCCTGCTGTTGCAGCGGCCCAAGGAACTCAAGCTACGCGCCGGCCCGGGTAGTGGACGGCTGCTGTTCCAGATCCAACCGGTCACGCCAGGTCAGCGCTTCGGAACCGTGCTACCGGACAACCAGATCCTCGGCGCGATCTTGGCGCTGCGCGATTCCCGTCCCGACGAGCACGTGGTGCTGGTGTCGAAGGACATCAATCTTCGAATCAAGGCATCGATCTGCAAGGTGCCTGCGGAAGACTACGAGAATGATCGTGCGCTGGATGACTTCAGCCTGTTGTACGCAGGTGCGCGCGAACTGCCGCAGGATTTCTGGAATCGGCACGAAAGTGATCTGCGCTCGTGGAGCGAGCGTGGCCGCACGTTCTACGAATTGCAGCTATGCGATGACGAGGACTGGTATCCGAACGAGTTTTTGTATCTGCCGGGCACCGATGAAGTCGAACTGAAAGTCCACAAGATCGACGGCGACCGCGCCGTGCTGCAAATCGTCGACGACTTCCGCCACAGCCAGCACGCGGTGTGGGGAATCTCCGCGCGCAATCGCGAACAGAACTTTGCGATCAATGCGCTGATGGACCCGGAAATCGATCTGGTCACCCTGCTGGGTACCGCCGGCACCGGCAAGACCTTGCTGGCGCTGGCCGCTGGCATGGCGCAAACGATGGATCAGCAGCGCTACCGCGAAATCATCATGACCCGCGCAACGGTCTCCGTTGGCGAAGACATCGGCTTTCTGCCGGGTACCGAAGAAGAAAAAATGACGCCGTGGATGGGTGCATTGACCGACAACCTGGAAGTGCTCACCCACAATCAGGAAGGCGGCGCCTGGGGTCGCGCCGCCACCAACGATTTGTTGGCGTCGCGAATCAAGATCCGGGCGATGAACTTCATGCGCGGACGCACTTTCCTCAATCGCTGGATCATCATCGATGAGGCGCAGAACATGTCGCCCAAGCAACTGAAAACGCTGATCACCCGCGCCGGTCCGGGCACCAAGATCATCTGCCTCGGCAACGTCGAACAAATCGACACGCCCTACCTGACCGAGACGACGTCAGGCCTCACCTACGCGGTGGATCGCTTCAAAGGCTGGGCGCATTCGGCTCACGTCACCTTGCGCCGCGGCGAGCGGTCGCGGCTGGCGGATTTTGCCTCGGAGATGCTGTAGGGGGACCGCAGCCGACGGCTTTAACCCCTCTCCCTTCGGGAGAGGGGTTGGGGGGTGAGGGTACGACCTCGTGCCAAGGCGAATTGACCGCCTCACAACCCTGCGCTGCGCTCAAGTGCTTACAGCGACAGCCGCCCGATAGTCCTCATACGACTTCTCTTCCACATATGCCGATCCGAGAGCCAGATTGATCTCGCGCTTGATCCGCGCACGATCATCGTTCTCGAAGTAAACCGCGCGCGCCAAACGCACAAACTCAGCGTCGAAGGCCTGCGCCTTCTCTTGCAGCCGAATATCGTCCTCAATGACCCACAGCGTCTCATTGACAGCCTTCAAGGCAGCGCGCAGCTCAGCAATATCGACCTTCGCGGCGGGGGAAAGCGCCCACGTTGCGTTCAACGCATCCAACTCGCGTCGGACATTGGCGAGCTTGGCCGGGTCGCTCATGCGCTCGGACTTGATTTCGAGGATGGCGATCTTATCGAGCAGTTCGCCAAACGATACGGGGACCAGAATCTCGGACATGGGGAGGTGCCTTGCTCAAGTGGGAAGTCGGAGATGCGGGTGACACGACGGCAAATTGCGCGAACCGACGCCGCCGAAGCCACCGAGGATCAACAAAAAGGCCAGCCTAAGCTGACCTAAGTGTCTGTCCCAACTAATTAATTGG
>JANNWF010000386.1:0-2396 GCA_031408455.1 Pseudoxanthomonas sp.
GAACTGATCAACGCCGCCGCCGATGGTCAGCCACTGATCCGCTATCGGCAAACCCGCATTCAGCGCTATCGCGGTTGGCTGCATGTGAGTGTCGGTGAGCCCGCCGAGTTGCCGACTCAGATGATCGAATGGGATGGCCGCGTGCCTTTGCCATTGGCTGACGGCAGCAGCTTGCTGTTTGCATTGCCGTGGACGGGCGGCGCATTAGCCGTGGGCTATCGACGAGGCGGCGAGCGCATTCGCTTGCCAGGTCGCCACCATCACCATGCCTTGAAGCACGTGTTGCAAGACCTCGGTGTGCCGCCATGGCTGCGAGGTCGCCTGCCCTTGCTGATTGCCGCCGACGGAGAGTTGCTAGCGGCAGGCGGAAGTGTTGTTTCGAACACGCTGGATGCTGCACTGCGGCTGCAAGGTAATTGCCTGCGTTGGCTGCAATCGTCAGGTGATGCTTCTCCCAGCTTGCAGGGAGAGGGTGATGTCACCTAGGTTCGAAGGCCTGTGACGACTGCGAGATCACAACCCAGATCCGTGATTTGAACGATCCCTTAGGCAACGCCTGCCCCTCTGCCCGGCCCTCTCCCCTCAAGCGGGGAGAGGGAGAAACACAGGTCGCGAAAGGCTTGCTCTTCTCGCTTGGCGATCAGCCCAATCATAACCATCCGCTATAAGCTCGTAGATCGCGCGTGCTTGTTGCCTGACGCCGCGCATGTTCCGATAACGCCACCGCGGCGCACCGCGCGCCTGATGCCTTGGGAGTTCACATGATTTACGACAGCATTCTCGACACCATCGGACGCACGCCGGTCGTGCGCATCAATCGCTTGGCACCTGCGGGCATCACCATGTACGTCAAAGTCGAGGCCTTCAATCCGATGGGTTCGGTGAAAGATCGACTGGCGCTGGCGATCATTTTGGACGCGGAGCAACGCGGCGAACTCAGACCAGGCCAGACCGTGGTCGAGGCGACCTCGGGCAACACCGGGGTTGCGCTGGCGATGGTCTGCGCCGCTCGCGGCTATCCGTTTGTGGCCTTCATGTCGGAAACGTTTTCGATTGAGCGGCGCAAGTTGATGCGCGGCCTAGGTGCCAAAGTCATCCTCACTCCCGCTCCCGAACGCGCCACTGGCATGGTCCGCCGCGCCAAGGAGTTTGCCGAGAAACACGGCGCCTTTCTCGCCCGCCAATTCGAGAATCCAGCGAATCCGGCCTGGCATCGCAATACCACCGGCCCCGAAATCCTGTCCGATTTTGCCGGCAAACGTCTGGACTGGTTTGTGACCGGCTATGGCACCGGCGGCACGCTGACCGGTGCGGGCGAGATGCTCAAACTCGCGCGACCGGCGATCAAGATAGCGGTCACCGAACCCGCCGGCGCCGCACTGCTCGCTGGCAATGAATGGAAACCGCACAAGATTCAAGGCTGGACGCCCGATTTCATCCCCGCCGTGCTCAATCGCGATGTGTTTGATCGCAACGTGCCGGTCGACGATGTGCTTGCTCGCGACACCTCACGCGCGTTGGCGCAGTCCGAAGGCATCTTTGTCGGCATCTCTGCCGGCGGCACCTTTGCAGCGGCGCTCGAAGTCGCCAAGACTTCTGATCCCGGCAGCGTGATCCTCGCCATGCTGCCCGACACCGGCGAGCGCTATCTGTCGACCTTCCTGTTCGAGGGCGTCAACGAAGGCTCGGATGACGACTGGCTGGCGTCGCTCGCTACTGCCGACTGAGCCACCAGTGGCTGCTCGCAGACGGGCGCGGCACCGTCGGCGAGCGGCACGTGGGCGTCGCAATGCGGTTCAGTGGAAGTTGGCTTCACCGCTCGCGCGCGGAGCAAACCATCACTGGCATAGATCGCAAGCGCCAACCAAATGCAGCCGAAGCCAATGGCTTGCTGCCAATCAAACGTCTCACCTAGCAAGAACACGCCGCACATCAACTGCATGGTTGGCGATATGTACTGCAGGATTCCCGCCAGCGAATAGGGAATACGACGCGCGCCGTAGGCAAATCCGATCAGCGGAATGGCGGTGAGCACGCCGCCAACGATCAGCAAGGCGTCGGTCGCCCGGCTCACCTCGGCGAACACGCCGTCACCCATTGCCGCCGACCAAGCAATCCAAGCCAGCGCGAACGGTAATAACAATAGGCTTTCCACTGCCAAGCCGGGCACGGCATCCACCGCTGCCACTTTGCGGATCAAGCCGTACACAGCAAATGTGCTCGCCAGCACCAGCGCAATCCACGGCAGTTGTCCGCGCATCACCGCCAGCCAGAGCACGCCCAGTGCGGCCAACGCCACCGCTGACCATTGCGCGCGATTGAGTCGTTCACCCAGCAGCAAAACGCCAATAAGCACGTTGACAAAGGGAATAATGAAGAAGCCCAATCAGGCGTCA
>JANNWF010000387.1:0-1550 GCA_031408455.1 Pseudoxanthomonas sp.
CTCGTCTCGACTTCGCCGCGATCAACCCGGCGGGAGAATTCGGTTTGCCCCCCTGCCGACAAGATGCGCGCCTGCTCGACCCAGTTTTCACGTTCGATGCGCCCGCGAAAATCAAGCACCTGGCTGACACGATCGATGTCAGACCCCTACCAGTTGGCAATTTGCTGGTAGGTCGTGACACCCATCGAGAATAGTTTTTTCTCGATCAGGACGCCAACCCCGCGTACACGCTTCAAGTCGTCAGGCGTGCCGCCAACCGGCTGGTTGTTCGAGGTATACGCTTCTGAACGAACCGACCGCAGGCCCGACATGTCGGACGAGCGGGCAGGGGCGGCTGATATTTCGCTCCCAGTCTTTGCCGCGACATCGCGGATCGCATCGGCCAATCGGCTAGGGCGGGGCGTGTCGGTGGCAACTCCTCCAGATGCGCTTGCCGCCGCCTTGCGTTGATCAAACTGACGCGAGTAGGCAGTGTCGCCGCCGCGAGACAGCATCTGCGCCTGCTCGATCCAGTTTTCGCGCCGCACTCGACCTTCGTGTCCGAGCAACCGATCAAAGCGCAACGCGTCATCACCAGACCAACTGGCGACCTGAGCGTAGCGCGTGACACCTTGGACGTTCAGGATCTTCTCGACTTCGGCGTTGATGCCACCGATACGTTGCAGATCATCGCGGCCCATGGATGCGGCGGCACTGCCAAGCCCAGCTGCCGCAGCAGATGCCGCAGCTGCTGCTAAGCCCGGAACCGAGATGGTCGGCGCTACGGTTGCGACCGGTCGTTGCAGAATAGGCGCTGGAATAACACCCGCTGGCTTTTGGGCAAACGCTGCTCGCTCGGCCACGAGCGGTGCGGTTGATGGACTTAGAGTTGCAGCATTGGGGGGTGCAGCACTGGGGGTAGCACTTGGTGTTGCAACGACGCTGGCAACGGCTGGCTGCGCCAACTCACCCCGATCTTTGCGACGCGAGTACGCCGTTTCGCCACCACGCGCGAGGATCTGCGCTTGCTCAATCCAGTTCTCCTGCTCGATGCGACCAGTGAACCCAAGCGCTTGCGAAACGCGCGCCACATCGGCGGTGCGCCATCCGGCAATATCGCGATAACGGCCAGCACCCAGCTTGACCAGTCGCGCTTGGAGCGCGGTATCGATCACGCGGATGCGCGTGAGGTCATCGATGGCAGCAGACGATCCGGCGACAGCCGCTGATGCAGCAACGACGGCTGGGGCCGCAGCGACAAGCGGCGCTTCTGTTTTGACAGTCGTGACCGCAGGAGCAACGACACTGGGAACTACGACACTTGGGACAACAACACTGGGCACAACGACATTTGGAACCGCAACTGATGGCGAAGGCGCCTGCCGAACCGGCGTCTGTAGAATTGGCGCGGCAGGTGCAGCCGGTGCCGTGCGGTTCACTGGTGGGGCAGCAGGCGTGGCCACCGGCGCGGCGGTTGCAGCTTTAACAACGGTTGCCGCCACCGTAGCTGCGGCTGCGGCAGTCGGCGCCTGCGAGAGCACTTTTTCGAACCGATGCGCCGCATCGGCTGC
>JANNWF010000388.1:0-5249 GCA_031408455.1 Pseudoxanthomonas sp.
CCAACTCAGTTTGTAGGCGTACTTGTCGGTGCCTACCGCTTGACCGTTGACCACATAAAGATTGATGACCCGCACGCCGCCAACAGACGCCGCAATCACGCGTTGCTGCGGATCGGCAAACAATGGATTGCCGATCTGCACATCGCTGATCGCACTGCGAGCCAGAATCGCGACACCGTTGTAAGTTTTCTGCCCAGCGAAGGCGCTACGCCAACCGCGCTCAAGCAGCGCATCTTCAGGAAACTTGGCGTCTTCCAGCTTGGTTTCTTGCAGACACACCACGTCCGGCTTGGCTTCGTCCAGCCACTTTAACAGGTGCGGCAAACGCACGTTCAGCGAATTAACGTTCCAGCTGGCGATGCGCATATGCCTCCCAACACATTGATATACATAATCATTGCAACCACGCGTCTCTTAGACACCCCCCTGCGACACCCGCAAAACGCTGCGCGGGGCCGCCCCCAACGTGGGCATCGCGCAATGGTTTCCCCGACAAGCACTACCTTGCCCCATGTTAGTCCAGTTGGTATGCCGCATCGCAGCAGCTTAGACCTTCGAAAGTGGCACCCATTGCGCGGAAAAATGAAGGACCTCGCATGCCCAACCGTCACCGTCGACGTTCTCATACACGCCGTCGAGCCACAGCATGTGAGACACGCGTCGAGACTCAAGATGCAGGAGCACACCCGAGTTCGCAACGGTATCGGACCGGGAGGCACGGATTACCAGCAGCCCGCGGCCGGGCGAAGGCGCCGCCGCTTCCCGTACCATCGCGGCTCGCCGCCTTGCACGCATGCTATGTCCCTGTCCGACCCTGCCCGCCTTGGCTCCGAGCGTGCTGCCCCGCTCTGGGTGGGCATGGGTATTTGCGTGGCGCTGCTGGCGGTGTGGGCGCATCTGGCGCGCATCGCGGAGCTGCCGATGGGGTTCTACGTCGACGAGTCTTCGATCGGCTGGAACGCGTGGGCCATCGCCACCACCGGCCGAGACGAACATGGCGCGGCGTGGCCGCTTTTTTTCGAGGCCTTCGGCGAATACAAGAATCCGGTCTACATCTACCTGCTGGCGGCACTGTACAAGGTGCTGGGCTACTCCGAATGGACCACGCGCTTCGCGAGTTTCATATGCTGGGCGGTTGGGAGCGGGCTGCTGTTCGATCTGGGGCGACGATTGTTCCGCGATCCGGCGACACGGGTGTATCTGCTGCTGTGCCTGGGCTTCACGCCGATGCTGTTCGGCATCGCGCGAGTGTCGTTCGAACTGGTGGCACTGTATCCGCTGATGGCGCTGCATCTGTGGGCAGTATTTCGTGGGTACGACCGTTCCGCGTCGACGTGGCTTGCGGCGCTCGCGGGCGGGGCGCTTGGTCTCGGGCTCTACGCGTATTCGAGCTTCCGCCTGCTGGCGCCGCTGCATCTGCTGGCGGTGCTGGTTTGCTACGCGCCGCGGATCTACTGGCGCCGGCATGCGGCGCTGCTGGCGGCTTTCGGCGTGACGGTGCTGCCGTACGCGCTGTTCTTGCTCGATGGTGCCGAGCGGTCCACGTCGCGTTTCCTGATGCTGACCTATCTGTTCACCGACACGCTGCCGTGGCACGAGAAACTGTGGATGGGTCTGACGCGGTATTTCGGCTATTTCAGCCCATCCTTCCTGCTGCTGGACGGCGATCCGAACCTGCGGCATCACAGCGGCTTCGGCGGCGCGCTGTTGTGGCCGCAGGCGCTGCTGTTCGCGGGAGGGCTGATGACGCTGGTGGCGGCGCGTCGGTTCGATGCGTCGCGGTTTGCACTGCTGGTGTTAGCCGGAATCGTGATCGCGCCGCTCGCCGCTGCGCTGACGCTGGACGTGCACCACAGCCTGCGGGTGTTTTCGCTGACGTGGTTCGCGATCCTCGCCTCCGCATGGGCGATGCACTGGCTGCTGCACCGGCAACACGCGCTCGCGGTGGCGCTGCTGCTGGCGACGAGTGCGAACGCGGCGCTGTACGTGCGACATTATTTCGTCGACTACCCGGCGCAGTCGGGGCTGGCGTTCGAGAATTTCGGTTTCGCGGCCGCACTGCAGCGGGCCATCGATATCGGTGCAGAGCGCGTGTTGATCGATACTTCCGATCACCGCCCCTACATCAGCCTGCTGTTCTTCCGCGACATGCTCGAGAACCCAAACCACGTAGCGCTCGAACTGGGCGAACGTGCGACCGCACGCGACGGCGACGTGGTGGTGTTCCGCGACCGCGACTTGGAGCATCGCGATCCAGCACAAGGCCTGCCCGAGCTCAGCCTCTATTCGATCGACACGTCGCGGTTCCTCCCCGCAACGCATTAAGGCTTCCTGCGAGCCGCGCTTGCGCGCAGCGCCCAAGCGAAATAGGCGCGCGAGAGCGCAGGGCTGCAATCTTTAACGGTCGCGGAGTGTCCACGACCCGAGCCGGTTGCATACGCCCAAATTGCGCGATTTGCTGCGGGCAGTTCAGCCCGCAGCCGGAGTTGCCATTACCAGCGGCGCACCGCTACCGTGCCTACGACCAGCACCAGCAACGCCAGCATAGTCGCGAGCAGCGGGCTCATCGCCGGCACCGAGACCGCGAGGCTTGCGATGGTGCCGAAAATGCCGTTGATCGGCGTCGTCGAACCTGGCAGCGCCGCAAAGCACCCACTGCCTGAATTCAGCGTGGTATTGATTGTGGCTTGCGTGTTGACCACTACACCGGTGGCGATGCGCTGTGACGTGCTGGTACCGCAATACACGTCAAGCCCGGTGGGGCAATAGCCGGTGATTATGATCGTACCCGGCGCGGTCAAGCCGATGTTGGACACGGTGCAAGTCGCTACTTCATAGACACCGAGCGTGCCGCTGACTTCATTGGCGATCAACGCCAGCGCCCGATTGTTGCCGCTCTGTGCTGGCGGAACAAAGGCAATCCCCTCGGGCGCGACGTCGCCGCCCTGCGCGGGGCTATAGCCGAGGTTGGTCGGTGCTGCGGAATTGGTGACGTCATACACGAACGCGCCGCCGATGCGCTCCATCCCGATGAAGGCGTAGTTGCGCCCGCCGACATTGCCAATCGCCAGCGCCTCTGGCTCGGGGCCCTTGTTGTCGCTACGCCCGTCGAATGTCGCGGCAGCGCCCTCGGAGTTGAAGATTGTCGGCGCCACGGTTGCCGTGACTCGCTCGAACTGATCGCCGCTGTCAAATACCAGCGCCCCGGTGTTGCCGTTGAACGCTGAAAACGAACGCGCGCCGAATGAATAGATGGCTTCGAATTCGGGATCGGCGTCGGTGTTGCCCAAGCGGTTGGTGACATTCAAGCGGCCAAGATTGGCGTTTTGCTTGAGCGTTGCAGCGGTCGGGAACACCACAGGGTCAAGCGCATAGGAGGCGGCGCCAGCGCGCACTTCTTCCACAAACCCAGTGTAGTCGCGCGCATCGCCTTCGTTGGCGGTGAACACGATTGGCTCGCTGCCGCTCAGCGCGACGGCAATAGAGTCGGGTTGATACATTCCAAATACCGGGAAATTGCGAATCGCGATCGACCCAGTTGCCGTTGGCGAGTCGCGATCACTCGGATCGAATGCATTGCCAGCCGCTGCATAGTTCTTGAAGCCCAGCGCGATCAATCGCGTCACCCTTGCGGTGGCGATATCGATGACCGCAAGACCATTGTTCTCCTGCAACGACACGAATGCAGTGCGGCTATCGGGCGTAATGGCGATGTATTCGGGTTCCAGATCCTGCGCGACGCTGGCGCCTGGGCCAAAGATGCGCAAATTGGCGGGCACCTCGCCATTGCGTGGTCCCCCAACGTTGAAGTCGACGAAGCGCGCGGTGGTCACCACCGCGCCGGCGACGCCGGCTGCCAAATCGATGATCGACACCGAACCTTCAGGATCGACCGTATATGCCGCATTCGGTTCGCCTTCGTTCGCGGTGATCGCGTAGCGCCCATTCGGTGAAAACGTCACCATGTCTGGCAAAGCGCCGACCGCGACTTGCCCGAGCAGTGCGCCGCTCGTTGAGTAAAACACGACCGCGCCGGGGTTCTGCACGGCGGCATTCTGAATCGCGACGGCGACGATGCCGCCCGCCACGGCAACGCTGTTCGGGCTACCGATTGCAGCGGTACTGACCCGCTGGATCAAGGTCGGTGCGCTTGGGTTGGCAAGATCGACGATATCGAAACTTGCGTTCGGGCCATTGACCGTGAACGCACGCCGCGTTTGCGCATCGTAGGCAACAATTTCCACCGACCCCGAGGCCAAGCCTGAGCTATAGCCGCCGATGCGATTGAGTTGTGCGGTCTGCGCGCTGGCGGCGCTGCACACCAGGCTCAGTAAAGCGAGTACACGGATCATGGCGCGGACCTGTTCGACAAGACTGCATAGCATCGCCGCCAAAGATTGCAGAAATTTGTCAGTGCGAGGATTGAACCAATAGCTGAAGCACCCGGCGAGCGCGCAGGGACGAAAGCTCTGCACAAGGCAACGCGAGACGATTCTCGTTTTGGAGATGTCTTAATGTTTAGGGTTGTGGGACACCTGCCCGCGATACAGGTCCGTGCTTTCACCTGCCGCGAGCTGAGGGCAGGTGTCGCACAACCCTAAACACTCAAGGACATCGGCAAAAATGAGAAAGCGGTCATTCGCAGGTGACGATGTGGCGCGGCAGAGGGACTGCCATCGATGCAGCCCAGGCTGACGTCAGTCGGCACACGCGCTTGAGTCCGCAAAGGTCAAAGGTCAACGGTTTGCTGAGCGTGGAAAGTAAGCTGCCGGAAGCGGTCAGCTAGTTGGCGAGGCTGGTTCATTACACGCCGACCTGGGCAACTCAGCTGCCGATGCTGGTCAGCTTCTCGGGCGAGCATGGTCAGTTCTGAAGGCGAACCCGGTCAGTTCTGAAGGCGAACCCGGGCAGTTGGCGGGCGGTTCGCACTCGCGCGGAGTGTGAACTATCGCCCCTGCCCGAAATAGGAGGTTCAAGTCTTGTTTACTCAATTGCGGAGTTCCCGGGAGGGTAAATCCCAGACAACTGCGGTTGTGCTACCTGTCCGCGACCTGAGTTCCGCCGGGTAAATGCGGTCCACGACAGTGAAGGTTCAGGGCGCCGCCCCCATCTATACATGCAGCGCCAATCGCGGCGTTTGGAGTACCTCATGAAACGAATTTGCGGAATTGCGTTGGCCCTTGCGACGGTGTCTGCTTCCGGCTTGGCAGCAGCGCAGGAAAGCAGGTACGGCTACGAAGGGTACAACG
>JANNWF010000389.1:0-1819 GCA_031408455.1 Pseudoxanthomonas sp.
CACGGTCCTCCTCGTCCGTCTCCAGGGACGGCGGATGCGGCAGATTTTCCTTTAGACTGGCCATGGATAGGGTGCTCGTAGCGGCAAGGTGTTGCCGTAAGGCCGGCGCAGTTTGTCGGAGTGTGTTTCTTTGCAACAGGATTTTCTTGGGCCGCGCCGAGGATCATGAAATTACATACAAGTAATTGTTGTTACTGTAATTGTGGTTTTCCCACTAGGGCCTCGCGAGATCCTAGGAAAACCGGTTCCAGCGCATGGGAGTGTTGCATTTCAGTGCATTCAACGCATGCCGAGTTGCCGTAAATGCGGCAGAATACGGCAACAACGCCGGCTTATGGGGGAGGGAAGCGGCAGCCGGTTACCGGAAAGATGCGTAGTTCAGCAGCGTTCGACGGCAATCGCTGCCAGATGTCCGCCGAAGCCTAGCCCCAATTTCCACAGTCGGCGGACGGGCGCCTCTAGGCCCACAGCTAGTTCCACTGCCGCGCTGGCGCCCAAACAGTGGCCGATGATCGGTTTGCAATGCAGGCGCGGAACGCTTGCCCATGGGCCAAGGTCCAGGCCGGCGCGCTCATAGGCATCACCACGTGCGGTACCGGTGCCGTGGGTGACGATCAGATCGGGGCGCGCAGCTGCCTGCCATAAACCGTCGAGCGCGTGGTGCAGCGTTGCCGGATCGCGGAATTCGGTTTCATGCCGCGCATCGCCCAGCCGCACGCTTGCGACCAGCCGCCAAGGACCGTCGTGCGCCAGCGCGATCAAGCCGGCACCTTCGGCGGGAGCGAAACCAGTTGGTTCGCCAAAGGCCTGCGGTTTACGCTCACCACACAACACGCCGAGTGCCCGGAACCCGGCAATCAACAGCGGCGTCAGCGACAGATCAGCAGCCCCGGCCAGTGCCCGATCACAGCGGCCGTCCTCGATGCGGTCAGCGCATTCCAGCAAGGCATAGAGACCAGTCGAACACGCCGCCGCGACGTGCGCTGGTTGATAGAGCCCGCAGTTCAATACGCCCGCCAACTGTGGCGTGAGTTGTCCAGGCAACGCCATGATCAGCGAGCGAGCATCACCAGCCAAAGCCCGATCGAGCGCCGCCGGATCACCTTTGCTGGTGCTGACGCCCAGGGCGAGTGCTCCGCGCAGGTTACTGAGCGCATGCCATGGACGCGCCGCCGTGGTAGTTGCAAGACGCAGCAGGCGGTCCGGTCCAGGCGGCAAATCCACCGCTCCATGCCAGCCGATGCCGTCCTCATGCCGCAGGCCACTCGCCGACTTGCTGCATGCTGACCATGCCGCCGGCGCATCACCCGCAGCGGTCAGGCAGTCCCAGGCGACAAGCGCGACTCGTTCATAGCGTCTCAAACCTGCGACCTGCACGCTGGCGAGCATCGTCACGCATTCGCGTGGGACAAGCGCTCTACGCGGTGTGTACCGCAGCTTTCACGCAGCGTCAGTGATTCATGCTGGTGCGCTTGCACAACCCCCTGGACATGGCACGGTCGCTCCGACTGAGCCAATCCTGACGCTGCTTTCCGGACGCTTTTTCGGACTACAAGGACCCCTCGCCATGCAAGAAAACGCCAAGCCCGATGTGTTGATGACCCTGACCAAGGAGTCGCTCGAAAGCGGTCTGCGTGGCGTGCCGGTGGGTTACTGCACCACCAGCGCGGTGGAGGCCGACAAAGGTCTGTTCTACGTCGGTGAGCCGGTCGAAAAAATTGCCGATCGCGATCCCGAAGACGTCATCCACCTGCTGCTCTACAAGCGCTGGCCGACCTCCAGCGAGAAGTCTTCTTTCGCCCAGAACCTGCGCGACCAC
>JANNWF010000390.1:0-3225 GCA_031408455.1 Pseudoxanthomonas sp.
TACTTCTGCTTGATCGGCCACAGCAGACGCCGCGACTTGTCGATGTTGACGTTGTCCGGCCACGAGTTCAGTGGCGCGAAACGCTGCTGGCCACGGCCACCACCGGCTCGGCCATCGCCGATGCGATAGGTACCGGCGGCGTGCCAGGACATGCGGATGAACTGCGGACCGTAATGGCCAAAGTCGGCTGGCCACCATTCCTGCGAGTCGGTCATCAGCGCGACCAAATCCTTCTTCAGCGCGGCGTAGTCGAGCTTCTTGAATTCTTCGGCATAGTCGAACGTCGTGCCCAAGGGATTGGACTTGGACGAATGCTGGTTCAGGATGTCGAGCCGCAACTGGTTGGGCCACCAGTCCTTGTTGGTGGTACCGCCACCGGCTGCGTGATTGAACGGGCATTTCGATTCGGTAGTCACGGCTGGAAGCTCCTGAGGTTGGGGTGCGGCAAGGGTAAGCTGCTTGGTTGTATGTTGGAAATTGATTGTTTCGCCAGTTTCGATAGGCATTGCATATTGCGCCGCCAGACTCGGTCGCCCACCGCTTGCCAGATGCGGGTGCCGCGCCCGCGGCGCTCAGTTCACCAAAGCCGTTCGCTTGGACAATTCGATCTTGCCGATCTGATTGCGATGTACTTCGTCAGGACCATCGGCCAGACGTAGGCTACGCGCATGCGCGTACGCATAGGCGAGCGGAAAGTCATCACTCATGCCGCCACCGCCGTGGGCTTGGATAGCCCAGTCAATGACCTGACAGGCCATTGTCGGCGCAGCGACCTTGATCATGGCGATTTCCTGCAAGGCGGCGCGATTGCCCGCTTGATCCATCTTCCACGCCGCGTGCAAGGTCAACAGACGGGCCTGGTCAATCCGCACGCGAGATTCGGCGATGCGCTCCAAGGTAACTGTTCGCTCACCAATGTTGCGGCCGAACGCCTTGCGGCTGCTGACGCGGCGACACATGGCTTCCAATGCGCGCTCGGCCAAGCCGATCAGGCGCATGCAATGGTGGATTCGGCCTGGGCCGAGCCGGCCTTGCGCAATTTCAAAGCCACGGCCTTCGCCCAGCAAGATGTTGCTCACGGGAACGCGAACATTCTCGAAAGCCATTTCAGCGTGACCATGCGGTGCATCGTCGTAACCAAACACCGGCAGGTGACGAAGAATGCGCACGCCGGGCGTGTCCATCGGTACCAGAATCATCGATTGCTGACGGTGGCGATCAGCACTGTCCGGGTCGGTCTTGCCCATGAAAATGATCAGTTTGCAGCGCGGATCGTTGGCACCCGACGTCCACCATTTACGTCCGTTGATGACGTAGTGGTCACCGTCAGGCCGGATGGTGGAGGCGATGTTGGTGGCATCGCTGGAGGCGACGTCGGGTTCGGTCATCGCAAAACAGGAGCGAATCTCGCCAGCCAACAAAGGCACCAGCCAACGCAATTTGTGTTCGGGGCTGCCATAGCGCTCCAGCACTTCCATGTTGCCGGTGTCGGGTGCGCTGCAATTGAATACTTCCGGCGCAATCGGCGAGCGGCCCATTTCTTCGGCCAGCGGCGCGTAGTCGGCATTGCTCAAGCCCGCACCGTGCTCGGAGTCGGGCAGGAACAGATTCCACAATTGTTCGGTGCGGGCATGCGCCTTTAGTGCTTCGATGATTCGCGTCGCTTTCCAGGGATTGCCGGCGCGCCGGTTGGCATCTACTTCGGCGAAAAACGTGGCCTCATTCGGGTACACATGGGTGTGCATGAACACGCGCACCCGTTCCAGCAATCCGCTGGCGCGCTCGGAATAAGTGAAATCCATGGCCTTGGCTCCGCTGTGATTCGGGTTGCCAGACTATCGGATATGGCCGGGGTCATGCGACGCTAGAGCTCTCTCTCAACGCGCCGGAGTAATGCCATGACTGTGTGTCCCATTGCTCTCGCGGTTGGTTGCAAGAAATGCCCGGTGTATTCGGTCTGCCCACTGACAACGGTGATCGGTGACCAGCCCAAATCGACGCCGACGGCCAAGCCCACAGGCAAGCGCAAAGTGAAGTAACAAGTTGCGCAGATAGGACTTTCTAGTGTTCCGTCATCCCCGCGAGGGCGGGGATGCAGTGCCGTTGAGCTCAACGCCAACCGTCAGACGTCTGGACTCCCGCCTTCACGGGAATGACTACTCGAGCTTGGTCGGCGCGACGGCCAGCAACTCAACTTCTTGCGGCTTGCGGCTGATCCAAGGATGCACCAGCGTTGCCGCCAAGATGATTGCGACACCCACATAAAACGCCGCATTGAGCTCGCGCTGTTCATTGAGCAGGATCGCAGCCAATACCACCGCATAGACCGGCTCAAGGTTGACCGCCAATTGCGCGCCGAACGCGCTCATGTGGCGTAGCGCAATCAGCGACAGCGCGAATGGCAGCAGCGTGCACGCGAACGCCAAGACCAGCAGCAACACGATGTCGTGTTGGGTAGGAATCTGCAGTAGCGTTGCCTCACCCGCCCAGCCCACCAGCACCAGCAGCGGCGCGACCAGGGTCAAGAACGCCGTACCGGCGGCCAGCTCGACAAAGGTGACCGTGAGAGCGTCGGCTCGCTCGACCAAGCGTTTATTCAAGGCACCGAAGAAAGCCACCAAAATGGCGGACAACACGCCAACGGCGATGCCCAAGCGCATCTCTGCTGGCACGCCGCCAACGACGAGAGCGACGCCGGGAATCACCGCCACACCGAGTAGCAATTCGCGTGGCTCGAAGCGTTTGCCCGCCAGCCAAGGCTCGATCAAGGCCAAAAACACCGAGGCCGTGGCCATGCAGGAGGCGGCAACCGAGGCGTTGGCGAGCTTGACCGAACCGTAAAACGTCAGCCAGTGCAAAGCCACCACCACGCCAACCAACGAATACGCCGCGAGCAGTCGCGGCGTTAGACCGCGTATCCCGCGCCAGACCTTGGGCAGCAGTGCCAAGGCGGCAATCACTAGCAGCATTCGCCACCAGACCAAGGCCAGCGCGGACAGCGTGATTAGCTTGCCGATGATCGCGGTGACGCCCCACAGCAACACGCAAAAGTGGATTTGCCAATAGGCCTTGGCGGTGGCTGACATTGGCATTGCTTAAGTCTGCGATGGAAGTTTCGAAAGCGGCGATTACGACGGCTGGATGGACGGTGGTGTCAGCGATGGGGAGCAGACCGATGCAGATTGGCCAACCGCCGCCACTCAGCCCGCTCGGCCCGGCAGTCAC
>JANNWF010000391.1:0-6997 GCA_031408455.1 Pseudoxanthomonas sp.
GATGTCGTCTTGGACGATGTACCAAGCTTCCGTGAAATACGCGGCGCCGGGCACCTGCAACTGCGACTCGCGCATCACCATCCGCTGGTCGTAGCAACCGCTGCTGGTGCTTTGGCAGGCTGGAACGCCGTTCTCCTGACCATCGCAGTTGGTGTCAAAAATCGAATTGCAACGCCCCCACACGGCTACTGCCGGCAGAATTTCTGAGCGCGGGCCAAGGTCGGTGATGTCGTCGTTGTTACCGGTGCCGTAGGTATCGCTGCAATTGAGGCCAAGAATGTGACCATTGCCAGTGAACGCACCGGCTGCGCAGCCTTGGTTGATCGTCAGCCAGGCGTGCTTGGTACCCGAAGCGGCGATCTGCTCCAACTGGCCATCGACAATGCGGTAGGCGTTCCAGATCAGGAACGGGTGCTGATCATTGCCGGCGTATGGATAGCTGTACGGGCTGGTAGTGAACTTGGTGTACCAGGGCACGTCGGCGGTGCGATTGGTGTTGCTGTTGCGCAGCGTCGCGTTGGGCGCAAACACCACTTCGCCATCATCGCCACCCGCACCGTCACACCCATTGGTGGTCTGGTTGGATCGGCGGCAGCGCATGAACTGCATGTCGAAAGCGGTGATCAACACGTCGGCTTCGTAGATGCCGCCGTTCGGGTGCGCGGTGCCGTGAAAGATCGGCGCGTTGCCCTTGGGTTGCGCGGTGACCTCGCGGCTGCGTTCCATGACCCGTGCGTACAAGTTCAACTCACCCACATACGCATCACGCAAGGCAGGTTCGCCTACGCGTTTGGCCAATGCGGCGGTCGCTCGCAGATCAGCCGAGCGCACGTTGAATGCACGGTAGTCCTGACCAAACTGGTACATCAAGTGATTGACGTATAACCACGCTTGGCCATCCGGACCCACCAATTCCAAATTGGCCGGATTGCCGGCGTCGGGTCGCACCGTGGCATTGCGCAGGTCAATGCGGCTGCCATCGGCGAGTTTCAGCTCGAAGCCACCACGGATAGTGAGGCTGCCATCAAGGAAACGGTCAAAGCCACCATCTGGCGCGTTGAAACGCACGCCGCCGGAGCTCAGCACCGGGAAGATCGCGAACTCTGGGTTCTGCTTGTCCAACACAGCTGCGGTGCGCTCGACTTGAATGCCAAACAGATCCAGGTAACTGTCGTTGAAACGTAGCCGCAAGTCGCCACCATCAACACGCCAGATCTGCGGGTTCAACGCCGCGCTGGCCTTATCGGACGTAGGCAAGGTCGCCGGGGTGGCCGCCATGCTGGCCGTTGCAACGCTCAAAACAATGGCGGCCAACAGCCGCTGACAACTCGTATTCATGCGCCCTCCCGAACGTGAACATAGCGCTGCATTGCCCCAAAGGGGTGCGCAGCAAACTGCGCATCATACCCGCCACCCGTTAGGTGTTCGTCAAACCACCGCAATCAGATTGCGAAGACCGTCACAGATCCGCCGTCGTCGTCACGAGGACACATGCCGCGCCATGGTGAGGCCACATGCCTCGTCATCGCGAGGCGCGCAGCGACGTGGCGAACTCAGAGTGCCGCGTTGTCCGGCATTCAAAACAGACTGTTTCGCGTCGCTCGCAAGGACGAACATGAGAGCAGCGCTAACTAATTGCGCAGGCGCATTGCGTCCACGTCGGGCAATTCGAACTCGAAGTCGGGCAGCAAGTAGTCCGGCAACTCTTCGGAGCAGTCGATCAACTGGCAGCGTCGATATTGCAGAAAGGCTTCCCGCATCAACAAGTATTCATCGCCACCGCCGCGCAGGAAAGCATCTGCCGACAGGCCGCGAGCTCGCGCACTTACGCCGTATAACAAGCTGTATTCCGCGCCTTGGCTCTCCGCCAACCAGGTGATCGGACTGACCGTAGTGTTGATGCCTTTGCCGACTCCATCGCGAATCGTTGCCGGCCCGAACAGCGGCAGCATGACGTAGCGCGAGCGTTTCCAGCCCCAGCGATGCAGGGTCTGGCCAAAGTCTTGATCGTAGGCCGGGATCCCCGCTTCGGTAGCCGGATCAAAAATACCGGCGATGCCCAGGGTGGAGTTCAAAACAAAGCGGCCCAGCGAGCCGGCGAACTTCACTGGATGACCTTGCAGCAGCAAGTTCAGCGATGTAATCGGCTGCTGCAAATTAGTGAAGAAATTGCCGACTCCGCGCTGCGCGAGCTTGGGTGTGACACGCGAATAGACCACCGCCACCGGACGCAGAAAAATGCGATCAAGCGTGGAGTTGAACTTGAAAATGGGTCGGTTGACACGCTCCCATGGATCAATCTGCGCACCGGTGACGCTCAGTGCATCGGGAGAATCCAAGGGCTGGGAGTCCAACGCAGGCGGTGGCGGCAGTGCGTCGGCTTCAAATCCCAAAGCGGGTGTTGGCACAACTGCATTTGCAGGCGCTACGCTTGCCGGTGACGACTCAGCCGTCTGCGGGGCGACGGTTGTTCCAGCCTGTGCGCCGGCGGGCTGTTGAGCCTTTGAATGCAGTGGCAGCGCAAACAACAGGCACAGTACGACGGTCGGTTTGAGATAGCGCATAGGGATTAGTTTCCGTCAGCGTCGACGCGATGAGCAAGTCCAATCTGCGCGAACCTTGGCGGCGCGTTGACCACCCGCGGGCGCGCGCCAGTCGCTTGCGCGGCCGCTTGCAGGCAACGCACCAGCGCGACGCCTGAGGAATCCAGCTCGGTGACGGCAGTCAGATCAATCTGCGCGATGCCTGTGACTCGATCACGCAGGGTCGGCCACAGCGCCGCGACACTGGAAACATCCAGCACTCCCGTCAGCGCCAGCGTGTTGGGACTACTCGCCGGCACTGAGCGAGCCTTCGGCCAGCCGCTTGGTCACCGCGTCCAAGGTCTCAGTGCGCAACAACGCGTCAAATTGGGTGCGATAGGTCTGCACATAAGAAACGCCTTCGACAATCACATCGAACGCTTTCCAACCATTGCCGGTATCGCGAAACAGGTAATCGATCGGCACCGGTGCGCCGCCCGGCCGCATGATTTCGGAGTTGACCCGCATCAGCTTGCCGTCTCGCAAGGGCGTCTCGGAGCGAATCTGCACATCCAAGGCGCCGGTGACTTCCAGCAATGCAGAGCCGTATCGCTGCAACAGGTTACGGGTCAGCGCGCTCGCAAACGCTGCGATCTGCGCGTCAGTAGCCGTGCGCGAATGCCGGGCCAAAACCAGTCGCGCCGAATAATCACTGTCGAAAATGGTGTCCAGCTCAGCCAGCACAAAGGCATTGAGCTTGTTGCGATCGGCGCGGAACACCTCGCGGTTGGCGACCAAGGAATCGACCACGGCTTTCGATCGGGTCAACACGATCTGACTGGGCGACAGCGCGGCCGGTTTGGCCGCAACGGCAGGCTGTGCGGCCACAGTGCCGACCAGCAACGACAACAGCAAGACCGCAATAAATCGAATACTCATGCGTAACTCTCCGAACGAAAATCTGCAAACGAAGTGGGTGTGACAGAGCCGGTCTTGCGTGTCGCCCCCGCGAATGCGGGAACCCAGCGCCTACCGACCGTCAAACCAGGCTCTACATTTTTCTGGATTCCCGCTTCCGCGGGAATGACGAAGGCTACTTGCCGGGACGCGAGTCATGGCGCACGCACTCTGAAGCGGGATGTATGAACGCAAGTTCAAGGTGGTGTGACCTCGGCCTTCTCACCTTCCGGCTTCTCACCTTCCGGCTTATCACCTTCGGGCTTGTCACCTTCCGGCTTGCCACCTTCGGCATTGCCAAACATGTATTTGCCGATCAGCTGTTCGAGCACCACCGCCGATTGGGTCAGCATGATCTCGTCGCCATCCTTGAGTGACTCCGGATCACCGCCCGGTGTGAGGCCAACGTAACGCTCGCCCAGCAGCCCCGAAGTAAAGATGCCGGCCGACGTGTCCATCGGCAGCTCTCCCGCGTTGGCCGACAATCGCAAAGTAGCCACCGCCTCGTAACGCTCGGGATCGAGCACCAAGGTCGCCACCTCGCCGACCCTTACTCCGGCAATTTTCACCGGCGCGCGCGCCTTCAACTCGCCGGTGTTGGCAAATCGCGCCACCACTTCGTAGGTGCCACCACCGACACGATCGGCGGAGTTGGTCGATGCGAACGCCAGTACAAAGGCACACACAAAGCCCATCACGATGAAGGCACCAACGGTTAGTTCGAGTTTGAATTTCATGGTTTGCTCGGGACAGGGGACTGGGGACTCGGGACTCGTAAAGCGGCACTGAGGACTTGGGTTAGCTACTGACTATGGCTTGAGACCGCGGCACTAGCATCAGCCTGCGAGCTTCGAGTCCCGAGTCCCGAGTCCCGGCTTCAATACAACAACGCCGTCAACAAGAAATCCAGAAACAGAACCATCAACGAACCCTGTACCACCGCTTGGGTGGTAGCGATCGAGGTGCCTTCGATGGTCGGTTCGCTGTGATAGCCGACATGGACCGCGAGCAAGGTGGCTACGACGCCAAAAAACGCAGCCTTGGTGAAGCACTGGCCGAAGTCCTGCGCCAGGTCCACCGAGCTGCGCAGCGAGCCCCAGAAGAAGCCGCTGTCGATATGTAGTATCCACACCGCTTGCAGATAGGCGCCAAGAATCGCGAACGCACAAAACACGGCGGTCAATAGCGGCACGCTGATGACGCCGGCAACGAAGCGTGGTGCCACCACTTTGCCCACCGGATCAATCGCCATCATCGACAGCGCCATGATCTGATCGGTGGCCCGCATCAGACCCAGCTCCGCCGCCATCGATGAGCCGGCGCGTCCGCAAAACAGAATCGCCGCCAACACCGGCCCGAGTTCGCGATACAAGGGAATGCCGACCGCAGTTCCCAAGGCGCTGCCGGCGCCGATGGTCTCCAGCGCCCGAAAGCCCTGCAGCGAAATGACCAAACCAACGAACAAGCCACCGACCGCAATGATCGGCAACGATCGCGCACCCACCGTATAGATTTGCCGTGCGATATCGGCCAATTGCTCGCGGCTGAATCGCAGCGACATCACGATGCGGATCAGAAACAGGCCAATCTGACCTATGGATTGGATGCTCTCACGCATGCACGGCCGCCTTGCTTTGGCGCTTATAGTCAAAGCCAATTGGGCCGTCAGGCTTACCGTCCAGGAACTGCCGCAACAGCGGGTCGGTCGTGCGCGTCAGCTCATCGGGCGTGCCATCAAACGCGATGCCTTGATTGGCGATCACCACCGCGCGATCAGCGTACGGCAAGGTCTCGATGACGTGATGGGTAATCACGATGCTGGTCAAACCAAGGGTATCGTTCAAACGACGGATCAAATCGAGGATGACGCCACAGGCAATCGGATCGAGGCCGGTAAGGGGTTCGTCATAGAGCATCAACGGCGGGTCCAGCACCAGCGCCCGCGCCAGCGCCACGCGCCGCGCCATGCCGCCCGAGAGTTCCTGCGGCAACAAATCGCCGGCCTCACCCAAACCGACGGCGTTGAGCTTCATCCACACCAACTCGCGCAGGATTGGCTCGGGCAGGTTCGTGTGTGTTCGCAGCGGTAAGGCGACGTTCTCGAACGCGGTCAGGTCAGTGAGCAAACCGTTGCCTTGCAGCAGCACGCCCATCTTGCGGCGCAGCGCAAACAGCGCACGCACACTGGGACGCGGCATGGCTTCATCGAGCACGTGCAAGGTGCCAGAGGACGGTGCCAACTCACCGGCGACCGCATACAACAAGGTGGACTTGCCAGCACCGCTTGGGCCGAGCACAGCGGTGACCGATCCCTGCCGAAAATCGACCGAGGCGTCCTTCAATATGGTGCGATGGCCGCGCTTCAAAGTAACGCGCTTAAAGCGCACGGCGGCTGATTCGGTCATTGCTGATCGTTGAAAGAGTAAGCAGGAGGCGCGCGTACCGTGCGCGATGCAGGGTGAAGCATGCCTGAAAGTGGCTGCCCGATTGACTTGTCGCTGCAAACATCTGGCTTGGATGCGGGGCTTTGATGGCGTGCGAGCGCGCGCCCTTGTGGCGGGCGGGAGGAATCCCCAGCTTTGATCGATGCAAATACCTGTACCTGCTGACGCGGTCGATCCGTCGGCACACGCGGCACTTGAGCGGGCTCGCGTTGGTCGCGCGGCGATGGCGAGTTTTGCCTTTGTCGCCCTGTTGTGGTGGATCAAGTTGATTGAGGTGTGGCTGGATCAGTCGCTGTCGGGTCTTGGCTTACGACCGGGTGATCCGCTGGGCTTGGTCGGCATCCTCACCGCGCCCTTGCTGCATGGCTCACCCGCGCATCTGATTTCCAATACTTTGCCGCTGCTGGTTCTTGGCACCTTGGCGCTGGCGGTGTATCCCCGCAGTGCGTTGCGGGCCGTGTTATTGATTTGGCTGCTTTCTGGTCTCGGTACCTGGCTGTTTGGGCGTCCGTCGCTGCATATCGGTGCCAGTGGCTTGGCGCATGGCCTGATGTTCTATCTGTTCGTGCAAGGTCTGCTGCGGCGTGATCGACCCGCCGTGGCGACCTCGATGATCGCCTTCTTCATGTATGGCGGGATGTTGCTAAGCGTGTTGCCGGGCGACCCGTCGATCTCGTGGGAAGCGCATTTGTTTGGTGCCATCTCCGGCGTGCTGGCGTCGATCCTGTGGCACGGCCGCGATCCTGCGGTGCTACGCAAACGCTATAGCTGGGAAGATGAGGACGATAGCCTCGCGCCATTGGAAGATGGCTTGGCGGCGCAAGATCGCTCGGTGTTGGAGCCGGACCGACCGCGCGATGTGCCCATCTTGTGGCGACGCGACGCGGCGCAAGCGGAAGTCGACCGCCGCAACAATGTGCTGGAGTTTCGACCGCGACCAGCGACTGGGTCGTCGCCGCCGAACGAGAGTTGAGGCAGGCAAGGGCGGGTATTCGGCGCTTCTGGAAACGTGTGGTGAAGGCGTGGATTCCGGCGCGGCCGCAGGCCGGCCTGTCCTGAGCTTGTCGAAGGGCC
>JANNWF010000392.1:0-19226 GCA_031408455.1 Pseudoxanthomonas sp.
AACCGCCGAGGGCACTGCCGACCTCAAGGCCACGATCATTAATCGGGAGGGTGTTGAGGGCCGCGAGTACTGGCTGGGTTTCGGCAACTTCTATGTCATCAGCCGCTACAACCGCTCACCGCTGTATTCGTTGGCGGTGTATCAACTGTCGCAGGCAATTGCTGATCCGACCGCCGATTCGACCGCTGGTCCGGTCGCTACAAAGTGACGCGCGGCAACAGCGCGCGGCAGCGACTTGCCGCGCTGCTGCTGATGGGTTTGGCGGCATCGTTGATCGGTTGCAGTAACAGGCCAACCAAGCCCTCAGCGCCGAAGCCAAGCGCGGTCGTCGGCAAAGCATCGCCGCCGAAGGCCGATCAGGGTGGTGGTCTTTACGCGCCCCATTTGCAGGATGGCGGCCCGCCCATTCCCGCCGATGTCAGCGAACTGGTGGAGCCCGTACCCGTTGTCGAGCCCTTGGCTCGTTACGGCAATCGCTCGCCCTACACCGTGTTGGGCAAGACGTATCGATTGCGCAATAGTGCTGATGGCTATGTCGAGCGCGGCATCGCGTCGTGGTACGGGACCAAGTTTCATGGTCGCCCGACTTCGAGTTTCGAGCCCTACGACATGTACAAGTTCACCGCCGCGCACAAAACGTTGCCACTACCAAGTTTTGTCCGCGTCACCAATCTTGAGAACGGCCGCAGCTTGATCGTGCGGGTCAATGATCGTGGTCCATTTCACGGCGGGCGGATCATTGATCTGTCCTATGCGGCGGCGCTGCGACTCGGCGTACACGCTAAAGGCACCGCTCACGTCGAAGTCCGCGCGGTGTCGACCGCCGGCACCGAAACCCCGCCTGCTCGACAGGTGGCGTCGACTGCCGTCAGGCCAGCAGCGCCGTTGGCAGCGCGGGGTTCGGCATCGCACTGGTTGCAGATCGGTAGCTACGGTTTGCGCAGCAATGCGGCATCTGTCGAGCAGCGTTTGCGCGAGGCCGGGCTCAATAACCATCGCTCGCTACAGGTTGAAGTTGGCGGCCGTTCCATATGGCGCGTGCAGATTGGTCCGCTTTCCACTATCACCGACATCAATCGCGCGCAGGAGACTGTGCATGAACTCGGATTTGGCACACCACAATTGGTCATCGATTAGCGTCGGTGGCTGGATCTGCTACCTAAATCGAAGCAAGGCCGCCGCCGCTCCTGACAACAACGCGAGCCGAAAGTCCATGCGCTTGCATCCTTCCATCTTGAAACCCTTTGGAGATTTCCCGCGATGAAGCATCGCTCGCACCCCGCCCACCACTGGTTAACTGCCGTCACCGCCAGCATCGGGTTGTTGTTTGCCACCCATGGCTTGGCACAGCCAACGCCTGCTGCCGTCACTCCGCCGACAACGCCGCAACCCGCCGCGCAACCGACGCCGGACGTGCCTAAGGTCAGCTTGCCCGCGCCCGGCCCGACGCCAATGTCTCCCGCACCCACGCCGCCAGGCAGCGCGTGGCTGGTCATGGACTACGCCAGTGGCCGCGTTTTGGCGGGCGAGAATATCGATGCACCGCTGGATCCGGCCAGTATTACCAAGGTGATGACCTCGTACGTGTTGGCCGCCGAAATGGCCGCGGGTCGCGTCAAGGCTGACGATGAAGTGTTGATATCGGAAAACGCGTGGCGCTCGGGCGGCGCCGGCACTGACGGCAGTTTCAGCGCACTGGCGGTAGGCAGTCGGGTGAAGTTGTCGGACATCGAACTCGGGCTGGTCGTGCAATCAGGCAATGACGCCGCGATCGCCATCGCCGAACACGTAGCGGGCTCTGAGGCCGCCTTCGCCGACATGATGAATCGCTACGCCAAGTCGCTCGGCATGACCCAGTCAAACTTTGCCAATGCGCACGGGCTGACCGTCGAAGGCCACCACATGAGCGCACACGACATCGCGATCTTGTCGGCTGCCTTGATCCGCAACTTTCCCGATCACTACGCCCACTACGCGATCAAGGAATACACCTACAGCGGCATCAAGCAATACAACCGCAATGGTTTGCTGTGGAAAGACGCTAGCGTCGATGGCGTCAAAACCGGCCATACCACGGCGGCGGGTTACTGCTTGGCTGCCAGCGCCGAGCGCAGCGGTCAGCGTTTGATCTCGGTGGTGATGGGCATTCAAGGCAGCCGTGCGGAAGGCTTCCGCCAGCGCGAGGATTCCAACCTCGCCCTGTTGAACTGGGCATTCCGCCACTTCGAGACGCATACGCTGTATGCCGCCAACACCGCGGTCGCGACCAGCAAACTGTGGAAGGGCGAATTGACCGAGATGCCGGTCGGCGTTGCTGAAGACGTGATAGCCACTATCCCGCGCGGCCGCTACGCCGAACTCGCCGCCAGTTTGGACATCCCACCGCAGCTAGTCGCCCCGATCAGCAAAGGCCAAACCATCGGCACCTTGCGGGTCGCACTCGACGGCGAACCGGTGGCCGAACGCCCCTTGATTGCATTGGCCGATGCGCCTGAGGCGGGGTTTTTCAGCCGGCAGTGGGATGGGGTGATGATGTGGTGGGAGAGCGAGTAGGGATCGGCGGCTTTTCCATTTGCCTGAGTTTCGTCGTTTCGACGCAATTAGGGTTGGTCATTCCGGCGTCGGCTGGAGTCCAGTTCTTCCTTCTCTCGCTTGTTGATTGCTCTCCGCAAAGTTTCGTCCACCTCAGCGGTGGCCGAGTCACTTCTCTTTGCTTCGCCACGAGGCGCGCAGGAGCGCGCCGGAACGCCGAAGGCGGCCCGAAGGGCAGAGGGCAGGATGCCCGACGTAAAGAGAAGTAACCAAGAGAAAGGCGACCCCGATGTGGGGCTCGCGATGAAGCCGCGAGTTCGCGGCGGTTGAGAGGGGTTTTTGACCGAGCGAAGCGAATGCGTGGGCGAAGCCCCGACAGCACATCCATGTGCTGGCAAAAACGCACGCGCATCCATGCACGCACCCCTACGGGCCTGATCTCCCAACCGCCGCCGCCACAAGGGGGACCCGACATCTAGCAGTCGCGCCTGCCAAGCCGTCACCGCGAAAGCCGACGATGCTCGGCACGCCCGACCAATCGTCATTCACGGTGATCTGCGCGGCATTGCCCCAGTTCTGAGTCAGATTGCCGGCGCTGAGATTAAATGGCGTGGTGGTGGCCTTGGCGCCCAGCGCAAGCAACCCGAATGCGCAGCCGATGAACAGCTTGATGGTCGTCACTTCTGGATTCCTCACCCAGGCAGAACAGCCGAGCCGCGATCATGTCGCCGTTGTGAGCTGGCGTCGACGGCTGGCAGGCAGACGCTTGGGCCGTGCCTGCGTCGTCCCCATAATGGCGAACATGTCTGACCTACCCAACCAGCAAGAGCGTGGCTTCCAGTTTCCTGGCCGCTTCGAAATTACCGCCATGGGCCCAGCGGATGCTGGCCTCGACGCGCTTCTACCAGCATTGCTGGAAGCGGTGGGATTGGCCGTCGACCGCGGTAGCCTGCGGCAACGCGCTTCGGCCAAGGGCAATTACGTCTCTGTCGCGATCAGTTTTGCGGCTGCCACGCGCGCTGACTATGAGGCCGCTCACGCTACGCTTCGCGCCTGCCCGGCAGTCAAGTGGACGATTTAGCGGCCGCTGCGGTGGGCGCGGAATCCGCAAGCGTGTGCGAGCGTCCCACGCTGTGGACGGTGCGCGAGTTGGGTCAGCAGCCCTACCAACCCGTGTGGCGCGCGATGCAAGCCTTTACCGACAGTCGCAATGAAGCCACCACCGATGAACTGTGGCTGGTCGAGCACGATCCCGTTTTCACCCTAGGCCAAGCCGGCAAGCCTGAACACATCTTGGCCGCCGGCGACATTCCGGTCATCCATGTGGATCGCGGCGGTCAAGTCACCTATCACGGACCTGGCCAACTGGTCGCCTATCCTTTGCTTGATCTGCGCCGTCTGCGCATTGGCGTGCGCGAATTGGTGGATCGGGTTGAGCAGGCCGTGATCGACACGCTGGCCATCTGGAACATCACTGCCAGCCGCAAGTGCGGCGCACCCGGCGTGTATGTCGGCGCAGCCAAAGTCATGGCGCTGGGTCTGCGGGTCAGGCGCGGCTGCAGCTTTCATGGCTTGGCCCTGAATGTCGACATGGACTTGACGCCCTATCAGCGCATCAATCCCTGTGGGTTTGAGGGCTTGCAGGTGACCCAGCTGCTAGACTTGGGCGGTCCAAGCAACCGCGCTATCGTCAGCGCAGCGCTGGTCAACGCGCTTTCCCAGCAGTTCTCACTGCAACCGCCCTTGGGTCCCCCCTCTTTGCCCTACGTCGCATCCGCATGACCGAATTTGCCGAAGTCAGTAACACCATTCCGACCCTTGTCATCGGCGACAAGCAAGTGGGCGAAGACAAGATTGGTCGCAGTCCGGTGCAATTCGCCGACGCGCCGCTGTTGCGCAAACCGTCGTGGATACGGGTGCGGATTCCGTCCGGCAATGCGGTCGCCCAACTCAAAGCCAAGCTGCGCGCCAATGCCTTGGTCACGGTCTGCGAAGAAGCATCCTGCCCCAACATCCACGAATGCTTCAGCCACGGCACCGCGACCTTCTTGGTGCTTGGCGAGGTCTGCACACGACGCTGCAGCTTCTGCGATGTCGCGCATGGACGGCCGAAGCCGCCGGATATGACCGAGCCGCTGAAACTCGCCGTCACCATCGCCGACATGGCGCTGCGCTATGTGGTGATTACTTCGGTGGATCGAGACGATCTGCGCGATGGTGGCGCGGCGCATTTCGCCGCCTGCATTCGCGAAGCGCGGGCCTTGAGTCCGAACCTGAAAATTGAAATTCTGACGCCGGATTTTCGCGGCAAGGGCCGCATGGAGCGCGCGCTCGAAGCCTTGGCCAGCGATCCGCCGGATGTGTTTAACCACAATCTGGAAACCGTGCGCGAGCTGTATCGCAACGTGCGCCCAGGCGCCGACTACGACTGGTCGCTGCGCCTGCTGCAACGCTTCAAGGCCGAGCATTCGAGCGTGCCAACCAAGTCCGGCATCATGTTGGGATTGGGCGAAACGTGGGAGCAGGTCGTCGGCGCCTTGCGCGATCTGCGCGCGCATGACGTCGACATGGTCACCATCGGCCAATACCTGCAACCGACGCCGCATCATCATCCGGTGCTGCGTTACTGGTCGCCGGATGAGTTCGACAGTTTCGCGGCGGTTGGCCGCGAACTTGGCTTCACCCACGTCGCTTCGGGCCCGCTGGTGCGCTCGTCGTATCACGCGGATCGGATGGCCGCCGAGGCCGGTTTTGTGGCGGCCGGCTGAACGGCAGCGACGACGCTTGAACTATCACTGCCCAGCAGGACCTAAGGCACACGCCAGCATCGCAGTGACGAGCGCAGGCTTTACCGGCCGGTTGCCAATGCATCAATCAACGAGTTGCCCAATGAAGACGCCCCGAGGTATGCCGATGTCGATCCGTGCACTGTTGCTGAGCCTGCTGCTGTTGCCGATGCTCGCGCAGGCAAAATCCGAAACGACCACAGCGGTCGGCATGGAGTCCACGGTTCAACATGGATCGATCGCGCAGTGGGTCGCCGAGTTCCTGAGCGTTAGCGACTACAGCTACACCAAGCGCCCACTCAATGACGAGTTGTCGGCCGACATCTTCAAGCGCTACATCGATTCGCTGGACGGCGAGCGGCTGTTCTTTTTGGCCAGCGACATCGAGGGTTTCGAGCGTTACCGCAACGAACTCGACAACGCCATCGAGTCGCGCAACCTGCGTCCGGCGTTTGAAATTTACAACCTCTACACCCAGCGCTTGGCTGAGCGCACCGCGTTCTCGCGTGAATTCTTGGCCAAGGGCAGCTTCAAGTTAGATGACGAACAGCAGTTCAAACTCAATCGCGACAAAGGTCCGTTTGAGGCCAGCCGCGAAGCGCTGGACGAGGTGTGGAAACAGCGCGTCAGCAACGACGTGCTGCGGTTGAAACTTGCCGGTCGCGACATGGCCGCCATTCGCGAGACCCTAGACAAGCGTTATTCGACCAGCGAGCGCCGCTTGCAAGAGCTCAAACCCGACGACATCTTCCAGAACTTCATGAACGCCTACGCGGCGTCCATCGAAGCGCATACCTCGTACATGAATGCGCGCGCGTCTGAGAATTTCAACATCCAGATGCGGCTGTCGCTGGAAGGCATCGGCGCGGTGCTGCAGCGCGACGACGAATACACCTTGGTCCGTTCGGTCGTTGCCGGCGGTCCCGCCGCGATGTCGGAAAAAATCAAAGCCGGCGACCGCATTGTGGGCGTTGGCCAAGGCAAGTCTGGCCCCATGGTCGACGTGATCGGCTGGCGCGTCGATGACGTCGTCGAACTGATCCGTGGCCCGAAGGACTCTTGGGTACGTCTGGATATCCTGCCCGCTGATGCAGGCGTCGATGGCAAGCACGCGATCGTTGCCTTGAGTCGGCAGAAGATAAAACTGGAAGAGCAAGCCGCCAAACAACGCATCATCGAAGTGCCGGATGGCGAGAGCACCCGCAAGGTCGGAATCATTTCGCTGCCCGGCTTCTATGAGGATTTTGAGGGCCGCCGTCGGGATGAGCCGGACTACCGCTCGGCCACCCGCGATGTGGCCCGTCTGTTGGTCGAGCTGAAAGAGAAAGGCGTGGAGGGCGTCGTCCTCGACTTGCGCAACAACGGCGGCGGCTCGCTGCGTGAAGCGGTCGAGTTGACCGGCTTGTTTATCGATACCGGCCCAGTCGTGCAGGTGCGCTACGCAGGCGGCCGAGTGCAGGTCGAGGGCGATCGTCAGCTGGGTAAGACGTGGGACGGTCCGTTGGCTATCTTGGTCAATCGTGCCTCCGCATCGGCGTCGGAAATCGTGGCGGCGGCGATTCAGGATCATGGCCGTGGGCTGATCATCGGTGAGCCGACCTTTGGCAAGGGCACGGTGCAGAACCTGCTCGATCTCGACTCCATGTATCGACGCAGCGACGCACCGGGGCTGGGCCAGTTGAAGCTAACCGTGGCGCAGTTCTTTCGGGTTAATGGCGGCTCGACTCAGCGCAAGGGCGTGGAGCCGGACATCGCCTTCCCAGTCACTCTTGATGCCGAGGATTACGGCGAGAGCACCTACGATAACGCGCTGCCGTGGGCGCAGATTGCGCCGGTTTCGCATGAGCGTTTGGCCGACTTTCAGCCGCTGCTGCCGCTGCTCACCAAGCGCCATGACGTACGTACCGAGACTGACCCCGAGTTTCGCTGGTTGAAGGAAGACATTGCGACCTATCGCCAACAGCGAGAACGTGCCGAGCTGTCCTTGAATTTGCAAGTTCGCAAGCAAGAGCGCGACGCATTTGAAGCAAAACGCGTGCAGCGCGATGCCGAGCGCAAGGCGCTGGGCGACGCCGTCGCGGACGCACAAATCGTCGCCGATGATGGCCTGCAAGCCGACGAACGCGATCTCGCCGAGCAATTGAAGCGCGAAGATGACCGCGATGATGAGAAGCCAGACGCGCTGCTGCGTGAAGCAGCCAACGTGTTGGTCGATGCCATCAACCTGCTGCACAGCGACCTCAAGCTGGCCGAGCAGGTGTATCCGAAAGCGCAGGCAGAAAACTCAAGTAACTGAGTGTTGTGGCTGCCAAGGATGGCGGCCAATTCACTCCTCAGGCTGGTGGAAATAGCGGGCCCATGTCAAAACGAATGACGCTGTCGCAGCGTTTGCAATACAGCGATTGCTCTTCAACTTCGTGCGGACCACGGTCGTTCTCGCTGAACTCCTCGCGCAGGTTGCTGGAAAATCCCACCACGCTATCCAGCGCGAATTGCCGCCGCAAGTGAGCGAAGTCGGCGACCCGCGCGAGTGCCCAGATCGACGCCGGCTTGTCGAGCGGTCTGCATCCAAATCCCAACTGACGCAGGCTGCGCTCGACGCTTTGTAAGTGTCCGCAGGTGCGCGTCAGCATTGGATTTGCGAGATAGTCGATGTCGTCATTGCTAGGAAAATGGCCCTCAGCAAGCCGCTGCTGGCACCCAGCGCTCCGATAACCCAGCACTGCATCTACTCCTCCTCCTTCTTGGCGCGTCGTTGTGCGAATTTGCAAAAGTATGCCGCCGCGGTCACAGAAACAATCAGTAGACGAGCAGGCCACGTTAGACTTTCGGCCATGCGTAGTTGCTGTGCCCTTTCCATGCATCGCCTTGACTCGCCGGCGAACGGTACTGACCGCTGCTGGAGGTGGCTGGTTTTTGCTGGACTGACCCTGCTCACGTGCATCGCCAGTGCGGCTGTGCCGGCCGCAACGACGGATGGCAGCGAAGTACCGCGGCATGCGCTGGAATCGCGAGCACTCATCGAACCGGAAAAGGTGCTGGCCCAGCTGCCAGCGGAAATCGCGGCGGCGAGAGCATCCGGTGATCAGACCAACTTGGCGCTGTTGCTGCTGGCCGAAGCCAACGCGTGCCGCGTGGTGGCCGACTGGCTCTGCCAGCGACGCGCCAGCGCCGATGCGGCAACCGCCGGTCGTGCCGCCGAACGACCGCTGCTGATTGCGCGCGGCAAGATACTCGAGAGTCGCGCCTTGATTGGCTTGCAGGACTACACCCGCGCCGAGCAGCTGCTCGCCGAAGCGCAGACACAGCTTGATCTCGAGCCCTCCACCGAGCTTTCTGCCGATGTCTTGTTGGGCTTCTCCTCGTTGAGCTATGCCCTCGGCAAGCACCAGCTGGCAGCCGACTACGCGCGCCAAGGCCTGCAGCTGCTAGGGCCAAAAGATGGTGCTGGTTTGCAGGCAAGACTGCATCGCAATTACGCCCGTTCCATTGCTCAATTGGGCGACACCGCCACCGCACAGAGCGCGCTGGAGGCGGGCATTCTGGCGGCGCAACGGGTGGATGACCCCAAGCTGGTGGCTGAGCTACACCTCGAATCGGCACGCCTCGCCAACAAGATGGGTGATGTCGCCGCCCAACGCCGCCATAGCAGCGAGGTGCTGGCATTGGCGGACCGCTTGAAGAACTCGCAACTGTTCGGGCAAGCCCACGAGTCACTCGGACTTTCAGCCATTCAGGCGGGCGACTTCGTGGTTGCACGCAGCGAATTCGCTGCTGCCGTCGCCTCGTTCAAAGGCTTGGGGCTGTCGCGTGATGAACTTCGCGCCACCCAGCGCCTGCTGCGCTTGCTGCTCGACCAACGTGCCAGCGCCGATGTGATGGGGCCCCTACTGCGGCGCTCGTTCGATCTCGGCGAGGATGTGGCTCAGCGCGACCGCACTCAGGCCGCCGACGACTTCGAAACCCGCTTGCAATACGCTCGCCAGCAGCTCGACATCATGCGACTGGAAAGCGATGCGCGACTGGCTGAGGAGCGCAATCGATTGCTCGATGCAGAGACCCGCCTCAGTCGCTGGGTGACAGGGTTAAGCGTGGTCACCCTGCTGGTTTTTATGGTGCTGCTCGCACTACAACTACGCGCTAGGCGGCGACTTGAACGCGTCCTTGGCAAATTGCGTAGCAGCGAATTGCGCGCGGCCGAACTGCTGCGCTTGAGCAAAGGCATGGTGCTATTGCACGACCTCGATGGCCGCATCGACCTGCTCAATCCGGCGGCAGCGCAAGCCCTGTTGGTGCCGGTGGATACGGGCAGTTTGGGCAATCTGCGCGATCACATCGCACCCGTGGACACTGAGGTCTTGAGTCGCTATTTGGCAACGCTGCGGGAATCCGGCGAAGCGAGCGAAGTGCTGCAAATTACCCCGCGCGGCGGCGAAACTCGGCTGATTCGCATCGATGGTCGGGTCGCGCCCAACTCCGCCGACCGCCCGTATGTGATCGGCAATGCGGCCGACATCACGATCGAGACCCGAGAAGCGGACGCGCTGCGCGAACAGACGCTGCACGACCCGTTGACGGGTTGCTACAACCGACGCTACCTCGACACTTTTGCGACGACAGCCACAGCGGATAGCAATTGGGCGGTGATCAATATTGACTTGGACGGGTTCAAGCAGGTCAATGATCGCCACGGCCACGAGCACGGTGATGCGGTGCTGCGCGATGTCGCCGAATTTATTGGCAAGCGACTGCGTGAAAACGACGCCTTGGTGCGGGTGGGTGGCGACGAGTTCTTGATCGTGTTGGCCAACGCGACCCCAACGACCTTGCAGTCGCTGCTGGCCCGCTTGCAAACCGATATGGAGACTGCGCCCTGCCGCTTTTCGTTGGGCAGCGCGCAACGCGAGGGCAGTGAGGACTTGCAGCAAACCATCGTCCGCGCCGATGCCCAGATGTATGCTCGTCGTCGCCAGGCGCGTGCTGGAGTGGGTGCTAGCGAGCCCGCTAGCCGCGCAGCGCCGCCGTAACCGGCATCCGCGCCGCTCGCAACGCGGGCAGCAAGCCGCCGAGAAAGCCAATTCCCAAGGCCCACAACAAGCCTTGCATCACCAGCCCCGGCGTGACCGCAAAATTGAACGCCACTTGGGTAAAGCCCGAGCCCAAGGTACTGACGCTGTAGCCGTTGAACAGTACATAGGCGAGCAGAGCACCCAGCAATCCGCCCGCCGTGGCGAGAATGATTGCCTCGGCCATGACCGATGCCACCACCGGTGCCGCGCCAAAGCCCAACGCGCGCAAGGTGCCGATCTCAGCCGTACGTGCCGAGACCGCCGAGTACATCGTGTTGAGCGCGCCGAACAAAGCGCCGAAGGCCATGATTGCGGCGATGATGGTGGTCAGCCAGCCGATAAGTGTGGTCAGGGTTTCTGATTGCGAACTGAAGTAGTCGCGCTCGCGCTCGACATCCACCGTGAGCTGCGGATCGCTGGTCAGGCGCGCCTTCATCGCGTCAAACGCCTCGGCTTGGCGCAGTTGCAACAATACCGATGAAAAGCCAGTCCGATTGAACGCGCTTTGCACCGCTTCGGCATCCGCCCACAGCTCGGATTCGTGACTATCGCCAGCGGTTTCGAACACGCCGACAATGGTCCAATCGGAGCCGCGGAAACTCAAGGTACGGCCCACCGCCAAACCATCGAACTGGCGCTGCGCACCACGTCCAACCATCAACTCGCGCAACCCCGGCCGAAAGCGCCGGCCTTCGGTTACTCGCACTTCCGGGCGCAGCACAAAACCTTCCGGCTGCACGCCGCGTAGCGAGACGTTGGCCCCACTGCGCTGGCCTTTGCGCGGCACCTCAGTGATGACGATGAGCTCAGCGGATGCCAAGGGCAGGCCATCGACACCGCGGGCGACGCTTGGGTCTTGCTTGATGAGCGTGCTCGCATCACGCGCCAGGAAACTGCTCAGCTCACCGTTCGAGCCTGAGCGCAAAATCACCGCGCGATCGACGCGGCCAGTGGACGACAACGTGCGCTCAAGTCCGGCCGCCATCGACAACATCGCCACCAACACGGCCACCACGCCGGCGATGCCAACGGCCACCACCAAGGACGCCGCCCAACGCTGCGGAATGCTCTGCACATTCATCCACACGATTTCGCGAACTTGCCGAAGTGTGCTCATCAGCGCCCAGCCAAGGCATCGACAATGCGCAGCCGCATCGCTCGCAGAGCCGGCGGCAAACCGACCGCGGCGGCGAGCACCAGCACAGCCACGGCCGAGAACAACCAGACTCGGCGATCAGGCACCAAGGGTGGAAACTCAGGCGGCAAATTGCTGGTGATGAAGGACGCCAACAGCATCCCCAGCGTCGCCCCCAAGGCGCACAACAACAGCGCTTCAGCGAGCACGAGTAACAACACCAGACGGTCCCCAAACCCCAAGCATTTCAGCACCGCCAATTCTGGAATGCGCTCGCGTACGGCTTGGCTCATGGTGAAGCCGGTCATGATCAAAATGGTAAAGAACACCGCGCCGGAAATCGCGTTCATGATGAAACCGATGTCACCAAGTTGACGCACAAACCCTAGCTGAAATTCTTGCTCGTTCTGCGATTTGGTTTCATCCGGCGAGTTGTCAAAGCGCTCATCGATGGCGGCCGCCACCGCATCGGATTGCAGCGGATCGTCGACCCTTACCACGAACACACCCGCTAATCCGCGCGCGCCGGGCGCGCGTCCTTCGTCGAATTGGGCGTAGTTGAGATACATGATCTGAGCGCGCTCGGCCCACTCCTGATCGCGACCATCAAAAATGCCGACCAGCCGCCATTGCCAAACGCGCGTGCCATCCGCGCGCGTCCAGATGAAGGAATTCAGCGGAATGATGTCGCCGACTTTCCAGCCGAACCGATCCGCCAGCTTACGGCCCGCGATGGCGCCGTCTTGAGTGGAGATAAACGCACGCCGTTGATCGATGGGCAGCACCCATTCGGGATAGGTGTCGAACAGCCGCTGCGGATTGACCACGAACTGCGGCGGTGTCTGCCGTTCGTCTTGATAGACCCCGCCGAAAAACTGCGAGTGACCAACTCGCGATACGCCAGGGATGGACTCGATCTGCGGCAGCAATCGCATCGGCAGCGGCTGGGTGAAGCTGGTCCGGGCTTGGGTAATCAAGCGACTGGCACCCAGAAAATCTGCGCCACCCTCAAACAATACGTTGACCGCTTGTAGCAAGCCGAGCAGCAGAAAAGCAGCCGCCAAGGACAGCAAAGTAAACAGCGTGCGCGTCTTTTTGCGCAGCAGGCCAGACATAACCAGTGGTAGGTACTTCAGCATCGGCAATTTATGCTCATGTCGTCGCGCGTGCTAGCCGCAGTGCTGCTCACTTGGCTTCGTCATTCCGGCGAACGCCGGAATCCACTTCAGCGGCGTCGCAACCGCAGCATGGATTCCGGCGTTCGCCGGAATGACGGCCTTTGAATGGGTCACTGATCCGAACAGTATCGCTGCTAGCCAACGTCCTGATCGGCGCCACGCGCACCTCACGGCGACTTGAAAAAAGGGGCTGCAATCGCGTCGACATCAATCCTTTGCAGCCCTTGATTGATCAACTGCAAAGCCGCAGCACCCGCCTGGTTGCGCTGCAACGCGACATGCAGTGACTTGTTGTCGAGCAGGCGCGCATTGAACTGCAACACGCGTCGTGAATCCGCGACGCTGCGCTCGTTGTCCATCAAATACGCGAGCACGTGTTTGTCGATCACCGCCAGCGGTAAGCGGCCGCGCGTGACCTTGTTGATGTTGGCCATATCGTCGCTGGCGAACACGGCCGACAGCTCACCACTGGCGACCATCGCATCAAACTCCACGGTGTTGACGTAACCACGCACCACCCCAATTTGCACGCCCTTGAGGTCAGCCAGCGTTCGCCAGCGCACCGGTTCTGAGCGCCGCTCAACCAGCCCAAGCGGGCCGTGGCCTACAGGCTGCGACAACGCAAAAGTGGTTTCTACCTCAGGCGACGCATACTCTGGAAAGTAGCCCTGATAGCCGCTCTTGCTGTTTTGCCCAATCGCCACCGCCTGCGTCCACGGCATGAAGGTGACTTCCAAACGCTGGCCCATCGCCGCCAATGCCGCCCGCACCACCGCTACGCTGGCACCTTGGTTCGGCAAGTCCTTGCCCGCGTAAGGTGGCCACTCCAGTGAAGTCAATCGGACCACACCGACGGTCTCCTCTTGTGCCACGGACGTGCCGCTGCCCGTCACCAGCAGCAGCAACGCCAGCAGAGGCCACAGGGTTACCCGTTGGAGCATTGGTTTGATCTTCTGGTCGAGCGGAAATCAGCAGCGTTGAGGGTACGACAATGATGCGTGCAGCGCATGTCTAGCTGACTGTGGGGCACAATCCCGAACAGCGCGCCCAGCGCCTATTTTCTTTGCGCGTCAGACATCCCAGCCCATCCGCATGCACGCAAGCGCCGACCCCTTTCTCACGCCGCCTGATATCACCGACCTGCGTGCCGCGCAGCAGCGTATCGCGCCGTATGCGCGGATCACTCCGGTTTTGCACAGCGAATGGTTGGATGAATTGACTGGCTGCACCCTCCACTTCAAATGCGAGAACCTGCAACGCGCCGGTGCGTTCAAGTTTCGCGGCGCCTGCAACGCGGTGTTTTCGTTGAGCGATGAGCAGGCGGCGCGTGGCGTGGTGACCCAGAGTTCCGGCAACCACGGTGCCGCGCTGGCGTTGGCCTGCCGTTTGCGCGGCATTCGCGCCACCGTGGTGGTTCCGCATGGCGCGCCGCGAATCAAGTTGGCGGCGATTCGCGACAACGGCGCACAAATTGTGGCCTGCGATGCGCGCCAAGCGGACCGCGACCGCGTCACCGCTGACGTGTTGGCGCGCACGCAGGCCAGCTACGTGCACCCTTTCAACGATGCGCGCGTTATCGCCGGGCAAGGCACGGCCACGCTCGAACTGCTGCAGGCAATGCCATCCATCGATACCGTCATCGCGCCTATTTCAGGCGGCGGCTTGCTATCGGGCACGGCGATCGCCGCGCATGCGATCAATCCAAGCATCCACGTGATCGGTGCCGAACCCGAGGGCGCGCGCGATGCGTTTGATTCCTTGGCTAGCGGTGAGCGCATCGTGGGCCGCCCAACCAATACGATTTGCGATGGTCTGCGCGCCGAACTCGGACCGCTGACTTTTCCTATCCTGCAAGCGCACCTACAATGCATATTGCTTGCCGAAGACGCTGAAATCATTGCTGCCATGCGTCTAGTGTGGGAGCGCTTGAAAGTGGTCGTCGAGCCATCCTGCGCGTTGCCATTGGCGGTGATCTTGAAGCATCCGCAGCATTTTGCTGGCCGCGAGGTCGGCGTGATTCTGTCGGGCGGCAATGTTGATCTGGATAGCTTGCCGTGGCTTGCGAGTTGAATGGCATGCGGTGGCAGACGGCAATGGCACTCATTTGACGACTGTCATCCCCGCGAAGGCGGGGATCCAGTGCTTCTGGCGCCAGCGGTCGACGCCCAAGTCGCTGGAGTTCGCTGTACACATGCCCCCACTCACCCACACGTCCGAGCCACCCATGTCGCAATCGATAGCTCACATCGCGCTCTTGGTCGCTGATTACGACGAAGCCATCGCGTTCTACACGCAGAAACTGGGATTCGTGCTGATTGAAGACAGCGAGCAACCTGAGCAGAACAAGCGCTGGGTGACCATCGCGCCGCCCGGCGGCAATGGCACCTCATTACTGCTGGCCCGCGCCAGCACGCCAGAGCAATCAGCGCGCGTTGGCGATCAAACGGCAGGGCGGGTGTTTCTGTTTCTGAGCACCGATGATATTCAACGCGACTATCACCACATGCGCGCCGCCGGGGTGCGCTTCGTGCGTGAGCCGAGCGACCAGACCTACGGCACGGTCGCCGTGTTCGAAGATCTCTATGGCAACCGCTGGGATTTGCTGCAATACAAGGCCGCTGAGCCGCCGCCGACGGGTGCATTGGCAATGATGCGTGCGGGATTGGGTGCCTGAGGCGGGCGCCTAGCAGCCTGGTAGTGCCAGCGGAGCAAGCTCCGCTCTACGAGTTAGCGGTATGCCTCGACATCGCGGGCAAACAGCGCGCCGATGTCGCGAAAAGCTTTGAACTCCAGCGTATTGCCGCTGGGATCGCGCACAAACAACGTCGCCTGCTCGCCTACCCGCCCTTCGAAGCGGACGTAGGGCTCGATAACAAACGTCGTGCCGGCCGCACGCAGCCGCTGCGCCATCGGGGTGAATTCGTCCCACGGCAGAATCACTCCAAAGTGAAACGCCGGCACCTCGTGACCATCGACCGCATTGCTGCGCACCGAGGGATGCTCGTCGGCCAATACCAGGTGGGCAACGATCTGATGGCCAAACAGGTCGAAGTCTATCCACTGCGCCGACTCGCGCCCCACCGGACAGCCGAGCACGCCCGCATAGAAGCGCCGCGCGGCTTCGAGATCAGTGACGGGGAAGGCCAGATGGAAGCGATGACGATCGGGCATGCGGGCGTCTCGATGACGGACCAGTGAAAGTGTAGTCGGCAAATCCATCGCGTTGGTTGAGCGGATGTGACAACCGGCACCCGCGACAGCGCAAGCTCAGGCCGCTTCGGAATCCACGTCCAGCCGCACGCAATTGCGCCCCGCTTGCTTGGCGACGTACAGGGCACGGTCGGCGCGGTCTAGCAGGCGTTGGGTTTGCGCGCTGGCGCGGCGCTCGCAGGCGCAGCCGGCGCTGATGGTGAGCTTGCCCAAAGGCGCTTCGGCATGTTCCATCGTCAAGCCTTCCACCGCCGCGCGCAGTTCTTCGGCAAGCGCGACCAAAGCATCTGCATCGCGCACGCGTGCGGCGACCAAAAACTCCTCGCCGCCGTAGCGGCCAAGTTCACCGCGTCCACCCAAACTCACTTGCACCGCACTTGCCACCTGCGTCAACACGCGATCACCGGCGGGGTGGCCGTAGCGATCGTTGTAGCTCTTGAACAGGTCGACATCGAACAGGATCAAGCCGAGCACTCCAGCCTGGCCGTCGGCCGCCAAGTGTTCCAACTGACGCAACACATGGCGGCGATTGCCGACTTGCGTCAACTCATCGCGCAGCGAAAGCGCTTCCACCGTGCGTAGCGCCTGATTCAATTCGGCGGTGCGCTGCTCCACCAACAGTGCAAGCTGGGATGCACGAAGGCGCTGGCGGCGCGAGGCCCAACGCACGGCGAGGCCAAACAAAAGCACTGCCGCGCCGCTACCAAGCACCTTCGCTGCGGTGGTTTCCCACCATGTCGGCTGCACGGATATCGCTATTCGGATCGGTTTGGCCGCCCGACCGGCGTAATCTCTGGCTTCGATCTGCAGCGTGTAGTCGCCCACTGGCAACTTGCCGAAGCGGCGCCGCGGCTCGCTGCTCCAATCACTGGGTAGCGGGTCATAACCGATCAACTGGGTGCGAAAGGCCGACTGCTGTTCGCGCTTCCAAGACAGCAGGGCGAATTCGAAACCGACTTCGCGATAGTGGGACGGCAGCCGCAGCGACTGTTCGAGCGCTTGTATTTGGCCATCGACCACGACGCTGCGCAGCAGCAATGGCTTGGCTTGCATGTCTCCTCGCGCGGTGCGCGGAGTGAGCACCGACAGGCCACCAAGGCTGCCAATCCAAAGCCGCTCTTGGTCATCAATATGCATCGAGCCGGTGTTGCACTCGTCGTGCACCAAACCATCGGATTTGTAGAACACTTCACTCGTGTAACCGCTCGCTGCTGCAGTCAACCGTTGCACGCCGCGATTGCTACAGACGTAGACGCGGCCTTGGCCATCGGCGATGACGCCGAACACCGTCGGATGCGGTGATGGCGGCAGCGCGGCTGTGATTACTGCGGGTTGTTCGGGGTGACTGACATCGAAACGGCGCACGCCCGCACCTATGCTCCCCGTCCATAGTTCGGTGCGCTCACCCACCCTGACCAAGCTGCCACCCAGCAAGCGGGTTACTTCTGTTTGCTTACCATCCTCAACGTGCTGCCATTGGCTGCCGTCATAGCGCCACAAGCCCGAATAGCTGCTCGCCCAAAGCCAGTTTCGGCCATTGGCGTCGCGCTGTTCGATGAGCCCGGACAGCCTCGATTGCACCCCCTTCGGTCCCAGTACGTGGTGTTGCCAACGGCCTTCGCGCAAGCCATACAACCCAGACTCGCGCAAGGCAAACCATTGCTCGAATGCGCCATCAGGCGAACGCAGGCTGACTGCGTCCAATACCACCTCGCCATCGCGCTCAGTCCACGGCACTTCCAAGCGTCGCAGTTCATCGTCGCTGCCCACCTGATACACAGCGCCGCCCCAGGTTGCGACAAACACCCGCGGCACGCCCTCGGCATCGAGGATGGATTTCACCAGCCGTCCGCCGACGTTGCTGCCACCGAATTGGCGCGTCTCGGGATAGTCGTGCCAGCGTCCATCTTGATAGCGCAGAACACCATCAAATGCCGCCGCCACCCACAGCCGTTCTTTGCCTTCATGTGGCTCGACCAACACCGACCAGACGCCGTTACCGGCCGCACCCAAGGTGCTGACGGTCGCGAAACTGCCGTCGTTGAGAATGCCGCGACTGATGCCACTCTCAGTGCCAACCCATAGCAGTTGGATACCATCCGGGCTTGGCCACGCATTGACGCTGCGCACGGCATCAAATGGCAGCCCATGGTTGCGATCAAAGCGCGTCAGCACACCATCGCGAATTCGGATCAATCCGCCTTTGGTCGCGGCCCAAATCGATTGCACTCCACCGACCGTGGTTTCGGCCACTTCGTAGACCAGATCGGATGGCAGACTGCCGTCGGCGCGACGGTAGTGGACGAGTTCGCCATCGAATCGATACAAGCCACTGCCGTACGTTGCGATCCACAGCACCTCGCGATCGCCTTCATGCAAGACGCGAAGATCCCGGATCCGCGAAGCCGAGAATCCGCCGACTTCAAAGCGCGTCCACGGGAGTTGCGTCGGCTCGGCAACGGTCGGTGCCGGGCGCGAAAACAGACCGCCCTCAAAGCTGCCCAACCATTCGCGCGGACCACCCAACAACTGCTCGCTGCGGGCAATCGCGAACACTTCTTCACCGACCACGCCCTGCTTGGCGTCGATCAGCTCGAAATCGCTGGGACTCGGATGACTCAGGCTGCCGGTGCCACGCTGACGCAGCGCTCCGCGATCACCCGTGCCTATCCACAGCCGAGGCTGGCCAGACTCATCGGTTTCAGCAATGCGAAAAATCCGATCGGTGAGCAGACCCTGCGCGCGACCGAGCAAAGTCCATTCATCATCGGAAAATATGGCGATGCCCGCGCTATCGGTGCCAACCCAGACCCGACCGCTTGAATCAAGATGCAGATCGCGAATCTGCCCGCGCGTGGCTGCGGGTCCGAACGCCTCCCACGAGCCACCGGCGTAGCGATACAAGCCCGCCTGCGTCGCCGCCCACACAAAGCCCTCGCGATCCACCAACACATCAAACAAAACCGCATCGGGCAAACCGTCGCGACTGCCGTAGTGGGTGAAGTTGGGCCACGCAATGCCATCGAGATCGCTGGCGGATGCCGCGAACGAGCTGCCGAAGCCAATACCGATCAGCGCGAGCAACAGTGATCGGAACAGCGCCATTCCTGAATGCGACCTCATTTCGATCGAACCACGCGCGTGCGAGGGGTCGCCAGTCTTGCGAATTGGTGGGCCCAGCAGGACTCGAACCTGCAACCAATGGATTATGAGTCCACTGCTCTAACCATTGAGCTATAGGCCCGTGTGCCGATTTGTTGCAAACAACAAACTCCAGAGCCTAGTTTGGCGCAAGCAGCCATCCCTGGGGCTTGGC
>JANNWF010000393.1:0-3000 GCA_031408455.1 Pseudoxanthomonas sp.
CTCCGGATTGCCCGGCGCAGAACGCAAGATCAAGGGCACCATTCACTGGGTAAGCGCCGCGCACGCGGTGCAGGCCGAGGTGCGCCTGTATGACCGATTGTTCACTGTGCCCTCGCCGGATGATGATAGCGACGGCAAGTCCTACAGCGACTACCTCAACCCACAATCCAAGCGCGTGGTGACCGGCTATTTGGAGCCCACCGCCGCCAATGTCGAAGCGGAAACGCGTCTGCAATTTGAACGTATCGGCTTTTTCGTTGCCGACCGTCGCGATCACATCGTCGCCAAGCCAGTGTTCAATCGCAGCGTTGGTCTGCGTGACACCTGGGCGAAGCAAGCGAGTTGAGTCTGGTTGTGTTCGATCCTGCAATTGCAGCGGAGCAAGTTCGCGCGCTGCGCACGCGCCTTCGCTTCGCTCGGTCTGCTCTACAACAGCGACCGCGCTAGCATGCTCTCGTGTTCTCGTAGAGCGGAGCTTGCTCCGCTGCTTCTCCCGAAACCTCGAAATCGGGTCGCCATGCGTCTACTGATCGTCATCGTTTGCTCTCTGGTGCTATCTGGCTGCACCTCTTCTGCGGTCGAAACGAGCGAGAACGTTTCCGCGCCTAAAACAAGCGAGCCGCCTGCCTCGACCAGCCAAGTCGACTTCAGCTGCAAAACCGACGCCGACTGCGTCGTCAAAGATGTCGGCAACTGCTGCGGCTATTTTCCAGCCTGCGTTAACAGCTCAAGCCCGACATTTCCAGACCAAGTACGCGCCGCTTGCGCGCGTGATGGCGTATCCAGCGTCTGCGGTTTCGCCGACATCAGCCGCTGCGAATGTGTGGATTCGCAATGCCGCGCCGCCAGCGCCGATGCCGCCGCCGTTGTGCCAGCAGACGTAAACTGATCGGCATGCTCTATCACCAAATTCATTTGACCTTACCGGCCTGGCTGCATACCGCAGTAGATCCATTGCGTGTGTATGGCGACGATGCCAGCCGGGTCGCGCTGGCCATCGAATTGGCCCAACGCAATGTCAGCGAGGGCTCGGGCGGGCCGTTTGGGGCAGTCGTGTTTGATGGCACGGGACGCATTCTCGGGGTCGGCGTCAATCGGGTGGTGCCGCAGACTTGCTCGGTCGCGCACGCCGAGATGATGGCTTTCATGACTGCCCAACAGCGCAGCCAGCAGTTTCGTCTCAATCATCCCGATGGCGGTTTGCAGCGGCCGATCACCTTGGCGACCTCCGCCCAACCCTGTTGCATGTGCTACGGAGCGAGCGTCTGGGCGGGCATCGACGTTTTGCTGATCGGCGCACGCGCAGAAGATGTCATGGAACTGACCGAGTTCGATGAAGGCCCGCTGCCGGCCGATTGGATCGGCGAGCTTGAGCGCCGCGACATCGCTGTGCGCCGCGACATCCTGCGGCAGCCCGCACGCGAAGTGCTGCGCGCGTACGCCGCGCACGGCTCACGCTATTAGGCGGGTGACCATTTTTCGAGGCAGCCGATGACCGGCTTGGTCTGTTTGTGCCGGCCCGGCTTTGAGCCTGAGCTCGCCGCGGAACTTAGCCAACGCGCCGCTGAGTTGGAAATTGGCGGCTATGCGAAGACCGAGCGCAGCAGCGGCCTGGTGCAATTCCTAGTTACCGATGATGAATCGGCCGAGGCATTGGATCGCGCCATCGCTTGGCGCTCGCTGGTGTTTGCGCGACAGAAGTTGCGTCTGCTCGCTGAGCTTGCCGGGCTTGATCCCAGTGATCGTGTCACGCCTGTCATGAATGTGCTGCGGCAGCGTGTCCCCGGTGCCAAACCGTTTGTAGACCTGGTCGTCGAACACGCCGATTCAGATGCTGCGCGCCCGCTCGCCGGTCTTGCCCGCGCATTCGGCAACGCGCTGCGTCCTGCATTGCGCAAGGCTGGGCTATTGACTGCGGCAACGGCGGCGCGCGGCAGCGTACTGCACATTGTGCTGTTGGACGGCGATCACATGCTGGTTTGCGTTGCGCAGACCGGCGACAGCGCGCCGTGGCCGTCTGGCATTCCACGCCTACGCATGGCCAGCGATGCGCCCTCGCGTTCGGCGCTGAAACTGGACGAAGCCTTGCTAGTGCTGCTCGATGACAGTGAACGCGAGCGCCTGCTCAAGCCGGGCATGCGCGCCGCCGATCTCGGGGCGGCGCCGGGCGGTTGGAGTTGGATCCTTGCCCGCCATCATCTGCGAGTGACTGCCATCGACAACGGTCCGATGGCGGCCAGCGCGATGGCGACCGGGTTGATTGAACACCAGCGCGCCGATGGCTTCCGCTGGCAACCCGCGCAGCCGCTGGACTGGATGGTCTGCGACATGGTCGAACAACCGCGCCGGGTCGCCGCGCGCATGGCCGAATGGTTCGCCAATGGCTGGTGCCGGCATGCGATCTTCAACCTCAAGCTACCGATGAAGAAGCGTTGGGATGAGACTCAGTTGTGTCTTGAACTGCTGCGCAGCCAAGCGGGCAAGCCGCTGACCTTGCGCGCCAAGCAGCTTTATCACGACCGCGAAGAGATTACGGTAGCGGCGTTGGGCGGGCAGGCTTCCAACTGACATCCACTTTTCGACCGGATTGGTATCAACCCGTCGCTGTATCTCAAGTCCAGTCGAGAATCCGTTCGTCCTGAGGTATCGAAGGACGCGCGACGTGCTCCCCGCGCCCGTTCATGTCTCGAATACCGCAGACAATCGAGACACGGCAAATCGAATCATCGCGGCGGTGTCCTTCGATACCTACCCATGAACCGGCTCGCCGGTTCATGGGCAAAACCCGGCGCGCGAGCGCGCAGTTTTCTCAGGGTGAACGGCTCTCTTCTGCGGTGGATAGCTAACATTGCCTAGCTTCGTCGGTCTGGCGAGCAGAACTGTGGCATAGCGACACAGTTTTGCCTTGCTTGGGGGTTAAACTCGCGAGTCCTGAATCAGCGACCGGCGATTTCCCATGTTTAGCAACGTGTTTTCGCGACTTCTCTGGGTGGCAGTCAG
>JANNWF010000394.1:0-12421 GCA_031408455.1 Pseudoxanthomonas sp.
CCCTGATCGCCCCGATCGCGATGGAAGAGGGCCTGCGCTTTGCCATACGCGAGGGCGGTCGTACCGTCGGCGCCGGCGTGGTGGCGAAGATCATTAAGTGACCGTCGCTTTCGCTCGCGAGATGCGTTAAGGCATATCTCGTAAGGCGAGGGTCGATGGGGCAGGAAGCCGAACGTCCGATCAATTCAAGGATGGCGGCTTGCAAAGGTGTCGGCACTGAAACACAAGCGTTCGTCTAGCGTCAGCACCGGAAGCTCGCTCGGTCGGTTCTCGAACTGAATGCTTAGATAGTTCAAGCAGTACAAGCAACACCCCCACTTTGTCGCCAACGACAAAGCACTAAGCGAAAAGAGGCCCAAGGATGGTGCTTCGTATTCGCCCGACAAGGAATTGTCGCACTGATTTGTTTCGTCGCCTGTTGACGGAGCGCAAAAGTGTCGGCTATACTTATCTGCTCGAGCGGGTCGGGACACCGATCTGCGTCTACTTAGTTCCGGCCTCTGCTGCCGTAGCTAGCTCTTTATCAAGATTCAAGGACCCAGCCAATGGCGGACCAGAAGATTCGGATTCGGCTCAAGGCGTACGATCATCGTTTGATTGATCGTTCCGCGAGCGAGATCGTCGAAACGGCAAAGCGGACCGGCGCGCAAGTGCGCGGACCGATTCCGCTGCCCACCAAGATTGAGCGCTACACCATTCTGGTGTCGCCGCACGTAGACAAAGATGCCCGCGACCAGTACGAGACTCGCACCCACAAGCGCGTCCTTGACATCATCGATCCCAACGATAAGACCGTTGATGCGTTGATGAAGCTGGAGCTGGCTGCCGGCGTCGACGTGCAGATCAAGCTGGGTTGAGGGCGAAGTCATGAGCATTGGAATTGTTGGCCGCAAGTGCGGCATGAGCCGAGTCTTCACTGAGGCGGGTGAGTCAATCCCTGTCACCTTGATCGAAGCCTCCCCGAATCGTGTTGTGCAGATTAAGACCGTCGAAACCGACGGCTACTCTGCCATTCAGGTCACCACCGGTAGCAAACGAGTTGCGTTGATAAACAAGCCGCTGGCTGGTCATTACGCCAAGGCGAAAGTCGAAGCAGGTCGGGGGCTTTGGGAGTTCCGCGTTGCGGACGACGCAATCGGCGGCTACAGCGTCGGCGGCGAAATCAGGGCTGACTTGTTTAGCGTTGGGCAGACGGTCGACGTCGCTGGCGTAAGCAAGGGTAAGGGCTTCCAGGGCACGATCAAGCGCTGGAACTTCACCATGGGTGATGCCACCCACGGTAACTCGCTGTCGCATCGTTCCCCGGGTTCACTTGGCCAGCGGCAGACGCCAGGTCGTGTCTTCCCAGGCAAGAAAATGTCTGGGCAGATGGGAAACGTCAACCACACGACGCAGAACTTGACCGTGGTCAAGGTCGACGCTGAGCGTGGTCTGATTGCAATACGCGGCGCAGTTCCGGGTGCGCCGGGCGGCAACGTCATCATCCGTCCGGCGTCGAAGGGTTAAGGAGAATACTGATGGAACTCGCCGTAACAGGTAGCAGTCAAGGATTGTCGGTCTCCGACGCAGTCTTTGGCCGCGAGTTCAGCGGTGACTTGGTTCACCAGGTCGTCGTCGCCTACCGCAATGCGGGTCGGGCAGGCACCAAGGCGCAGAAAACTCGCGCCGAGGTTAGCGGAACTACCAAGAAGTCGAAGAAGCAAAAAGGTGGCGGCGCTCGCCATGGTGCCTTGACTGCGCCGATCTTTGTCGGTGGTGGTCGCGCGTTTGCAGCGCGTCCGCGCAGCTACGCGCAGAAGGTCAACCGCAAGATGTATCGCGCTGCAGTGGCCGCGATTCTTTCCGAGTTGAATCGGCATGGTCGCTTGAAGATCGTTGATGCGATTGAGATTGCGCAGCCAAAAACCAGCGCTTTGATAGCCAAGCTGAAAGCGCTCGAAGTTACCAAGCCGTTGTTGGTCACCGAGAGTGGTGACGAAGCCTTGTATCTGGCCGCTCGCAACATCCCTTACGTGCAGGTGCGTGACGTGCAGGGGCTCGATCCGGTCTCGTTGGTCGCTGCTGACTATGTGGTGATGACGGTCGACGCGGTGAAGAAGATTGAGGAGTGGCTGGCATGAGCAGCGAAAAAATCCTGGGCGTTCTGCGCGCGCCGCATGTGTCTGAGAAGACCGCGCGCTTGCAGGAAACCAACCAGTACGTGTTCGAAATCGCCGTTGGTGCAACCAAGGCAGACGTCAAGGCAGCAGTCGAGCAGCTGTTTAGCGTCAAGGTCGAGCAGGTCAATGTTTTGAATGTGAAGGGCAAGACCAAGGCCTTTCGTTCGCGCAACGGTCGCCGCGGCGATTGGCGCAAAGCCTACGTTCGTTTGGCTGAAGGCCAATCGATCGACGTGATGGCTAAGGCATAAGGTACGTAAGTCATGGCACTTATCAATTACAAGCCAACCTCACCGGGTCGCCGCTCCAAAGTTGGCGTGGTTCACGCCGACCTCCACAAGGGCGATCCATACGGTCCGTTGGTTGAGTCCCAGTCAAAGTCAGGTGGTCGTAACCACCACGGCCGCATCACCACCCGTCACATCGGTGGTGGCCACAAGCAGCATTACCGCATCGTCGATTTCAAGCGCGACAAAGAGGGCATTGCTGCCCGCGTTGAGCGCGTCGAATACGATCCGAATCGTACCGCGCACATCGCTCTGTTGTGCTACGCCGACGGCGAGCGTCGATACATCATTGCCCCAAAAGGTATTCAGATCGGCGATCAATTGATGGCCGGCCGTGATGCCCCGATCAAGGTGGGCAACACGCTGCCGCTGCGTAACATCCCGATTGGCACCATGGTGCATTGCATCGAGATGAAGCCAGGGAAGAAGGCGCAAATCGCGCGTTCGGCCGGTGCTGGCGCGCAGTTGATTGCACGTGAGCAGGGCTACGCGACTCTGCGGTTGCGCTCCGGCGAAATGCGCAAAGTAGTTGCTGATTGCCGCGCCACCATTGGCGAAGTCGGTAACAGCGAGCACAGCCTCGAGAAGTTGGGTAAGGCCGGCGTCAAGCGTTGGATGGGCGTTCGCCCGACCGTACGTGGCGTTGCCATGAATCCCGTCGACCATCCGCACGGCGGCGGTGAAGGCCGTACGTCTGGTGGTCGTCACCCGGTGTCCCCGTGGGGTACGCCGACCAAGGGTTACAAGACCCGTAACAACAAGCGCACGCAGCAGTTCATCGTGCGTCGGCGCAAGTAATAGGACCGGTCCATGGCACGTTCACTCAAGAAAGGCCCGTTCGTCGACCTCCACCTTCTCAAGAAGGTGGAAGGCGCCGTCGGTAGCAAGAAGCCGATCAAGACTTGGTCGCGGCGGTCGATGGTGGTGCCGGAGATGGTCGGCTTCACTATCGCTATCCACAATGGCAAGCAGCACGTCCCGGTTCTGGTCAACGAGAACATGGTGGGACACAAGCTTGGTGAGTTCGCGGTGACCCGTTTGTTCAAGGGACACACCGGCGACAAGAAGAGCAAGTAGGAAACGACGATGGAAGCCAGAGCGATTCATCGCGGCGCGCGCATCGCCGCCCAAAAGGCCCGGTTGGTTGCCGACCAGGTTCGCGGTTTGCCAGTGGGGCGCGCTAGCGACCTATTGCAATTTAGCGACAAGAAGGCGGCGCAGATCATCCGCAAAGTGCTGTTGTCGGCGGTTAGCAATGCCGAGAACAACGTTGGTGCGGATGTCGACGAGCTCAAGGTATGCAGCATCTTCGTCGACGAAGGTACCACCATGAAGCGCTTCCACGCCCGTGCTAAGGGTCGTGGTGCGCGCATCCTCAAGCGTAGCGCCCACATCACAGTGGTCGTGGGTACCGGCAAGTAATCGGCAGGAATTCGGGAATCGACCATGGGTCATAAAGTACATCCAACCGGTATCCGCCTCGGCATCGCCAAGGATTGGAATTCGAAGTGGTACGCGGGTAAGCGCGAATACGCTGAGTATTTGGCTGCTGATCTGAAAGTTCGCATTATGTTGCGCAAGAAGTTGGCGCAGGCCGGCATCTCCAAGATCCTCATCGAGCGCCCGGCGAAAACCGCGCGCGTGACGATTCACACCGCCCGTCCAGGCGTGGTGATCGGCAAGAAGGGCGAGGACATCGAGAAGCTTCGGCGTGAAGTTTCCGACATGATGGGCGTTCCGGCGCACATCAACGTCAGCGAAGTGCGCAAGCCTGAGTTGGACGCACAGTTGGTTGCCGAGTCAATCGCGCAGCAGTTGGAGCGGCGCATCATGTTCCGGCGCGCGATGAAGCGCGCCGTGGGTAACGCGATGCGCTTGGGTGCGCTCGGTATCAAAGTCAATGTCGCAGGCCGTTTGAACGGAGCAGAAATTGCGCGTTCAGAGTGGTACCGCGAGGGCCGTGTGCCGCTGCACACGCTGCGCGCTGACATCGACTACGGTTTCGCAGAAGCCAAGACGACCTACGGCATTATCGGGGTCAAGACGTGGATTTTTAAGGGCGAAATCTTTGACTTGGCCGCTTCACAGCAGGCCGAAGGCAAAGAGGAAGCGCGTACCGGCGAAGGCCGACGCGACCGCGGCGCCAAGTAAGGAGCAATCGCCATGCTGCAACCAAAAAGAACCAAGTACCGCAAACAGCACAAGGGCCGAAATGAGGGCCTGAGTTGGAATGGCTCCGCTGTGAGCTTTGGCGAGTACGGATTGAAGGCAACGACGCGCGGTCAACTGACTTCGCGGCAGATCGAGTCCGCGCGACGGACAATCAGCCGCTACGTCAAGCGCGGCGGGAAGTTGTGGATTCGTGTGTTCCCGGACAAGCCCATCACCAAAAAGCCCATTGAAGTTCGAATGGGTAACGGTAAGGGCAACGTCGAGTTGTGGGTCGCGCCGATTCAGCCTGGTCGTATGTTGTACGAAATGGAAGGTGTGACTGAAGAGTCGGCGCGCGAGGCGTTCCGCCTTGCGGCTGCCAAGCTCTCCGTGCAGACCATGTTTGTCATCCGGACGGTGCGTTAATGAACATCACAGAATTGCGGGCAAAGCCGTCCGATCAGCTCAAGACCCATTTGTTGGATCTGCGTCGTGAGCAATTCAACCTGCGCATGCAAAAAGGCACGGGCCAGCTTACCCAGACCCATCAGATGGTTCGCGTTCGCCGCGAGATTGCGAAAGTGAAAATGCTGCTCGGCGCGAACAGTTAAGGCGACTGAAATGAGCGATATTGAAAACACCCAGCACACGGTCGATGGCCGCGTGATCAGCAACAAGATGCAGAAGACGGTCACCATTTTGGTAGAGCGTCAGGTTAAGCATGGTTTGTACGGCAAGTACATCAAGCGGTCGACCAAGCTGCATGCGCACGACGAGCAAGGCTGTCAGGAAGGCGACAAAGTCCGGATCGCTGAGTGTCGTCCAATTTCTAAGACCAAGAACTGGCGTGTCATTGAAGTTCTTGCCCGCGCCGCCGACTGAAGTCAGGAGTAGACCATGATCCAGATGCAGTCCAGGCTCGACGCGGCCGATAACAGCGGTGCCAAAGAACTGATGTGCATCAAGGTGCTCGGCGGCTCCAAGCGCCGTTACGCCCACATCGGCGACATCATAAAGGTGAGCATCAAAGATGCGATCCCGCGTGGCAAGGTCAAAAAAGGCGAGGTCTATGATGCCGTAGTAGTGCGTACCCGCAAAGGCGTGCGCCGTGCCGACGGTTCATTGATCCGCTTTGACGGTAATGCGGCGGTGTTGTTGAACAACAAGCAAGAGCCCATCGGCACGCGCATCTTCGGACCGGTCACCCGCGAGTTGCGTGGTGAGAAGTTCATGAAGATTGTTTCGCTGGCGCCGGAAGTTCTGTAAGGGAATTTGAGATGAACCGTATCCGCAAAGGCGATCAAGTGATCGTCATCACCGGCAAGAACAAAGGTCAGAAGGGCGAGATCGTCCGAGTCGCTGGCGACAAAGTGGTCGTCACCAACATCAATCTGGTCAAGCGTCACACCAAGCCGAACCCCCAGGCCAATCAGCCAGGCGGCATCATCGAGCGTGAGGCACCCATCCACATTTCGAATGTGATGGTTTTCAATCCGGCGGCTGGTAAGGGCGACCGGGTCGGTATCAAGGTGCTCGAGGATGGACGCAAATTGCGTGTGTTCCGCTCGAGCGGTGAGGCGATTGACGCCTGAGGAATGTTGCGATGACCACCCGGCTTGAAACAATTTACAAACAAGAAGTGATGCCGAAGCTGATGGAACGCTTTGGCTATACCAACCCGATGCAGGTGCCGCGTTTGAGCAAGGTCACGCTCAACATGGGCGTCGGCGAAGCGGTTGGTAACAAGAAGATTCTCGAAAACGCGGTTGCCGATATGGCTAAGATTTGTGGCCAAAAGCCCATCGTCACCAACGCCCGCGTTTCCGTAGCCACCTTCAAGATCCGTGACGGCTGGCCGATCGGCTGCAAAGTCACTTTGCGCCGCGCGCGTATGTATGAGTTCGTTGACCGCTTGGTCAACATCTCGCTACCGCGTGTGCGCGACTTCCGCGGTATCTCGGGTCGCGCGTTTGATGGTCGCGGCAACTACAACATGGGTGTGAAGGAACAGATCATCTTCCCGGAAATCGATTTCGACCAAGTCGACGCGATTCGCGGCATGGATATCGCCATCACAACCACGGCCAAAACTGACGAAGAAGGCAAGGCATTGCTCGAATGCTTCCGCTTTCCGTTCCGCAACTGATTTCCGGAGTCCACACATGTCCAAGACCTGCATGGTTAACCGCGAAGTCAAGCGGGCGAAGTTGGTAAAAAAGCACGCTGCCAAACGCGCGAGCTTGAAGAAGATCGTCAACAGTCCGCATTCGACCTACGAGGCGAAGATCGACGCGCAGGCGGCGCTGCAAAAGTTGCCGCGTGATGCTTCGCCCGTTCGCCAGCGCAATCGTTGTGTGCTGACCGGTCGCCCGCGCGGTGTTTATCGGAAGTTTGGTCTGGGCCGCAACAAGCTGCGCGAGGCAACCATGCGCGGTGATGTGCCTGGTCTGCGTAAAGCAAGCTGGTAAAGCGCTCTTGTTGTATCGGTGGTTGAAGCCAATCACCGAGTTTCTCTTCCCGCATTTAGCGGATATCGGTGCACTCAGAGGTAATGATTCATGAGCATGACTGATCCTATCGCCGACATGCTGGTTCGCATCAAGAATGCAGCCGCTGTTGGTAAGCCACTCGTCAAGATGCCGTCCTCGCGTTTGAAGGTGGCGATTGCTACCGTTCTCAAGGACGAAGGCTACTTGCTAGATATTCGGGTCACCCCGAATGGCAAGAAGGCCGAGCTTGAGTTGGTGTTGAAGTATTTCCAAGGCAAGCCGGTTATCGAGCGCTTAGAGCGTGTTTCGAAGTCCAGCCTGCGCAACTATCGTGGCAAGGACGAGCTGCCGAAGATCCTCGGTGGGCTGGGCGTCGCGATCATTTCCACCTCGAAGGGCATCATGACTGATAGCCAAGCTCGCGCCGCAGGCGTGGGTGGCGAAGTCATCTGCCTGGTTGCCTGATCGGGAGTTCAGCATGTCACGCGTAGCCAAAAAACCGATCTCGCTGCCCACTGGCGTTGAGTTCAGCGTTGCAAACGATCAGGTCACTGTGAAGGGTGTCAAGGGCAGTCTCGTACTGACCATGCCGCGGGCAGTGAAGGTAGTAAATGACAACGGCACGCTTTCAGTGGCTGCCGACGACGCGGACAACGTAGCCTTGGCCGGGACGATTCGCGCGGTCTTAGCCAATATGGTCCAAGGCGTGTCGGCTGGCTTTCAGCGCAAGCTGGAGTTGGTCGGGGTGGGTTACCGCGCTTCGGTCGCCGGTCGATCTGAACCTTTCGCTTGGATTTTCTCACCCGGTCGTGTTCAACGCACCTGAAGGTGTGACCATCACTACGCCGACGCAGACCGAAATTCTCATCAGCGGCGCTGACAAGCAGCGGGTGGGTGAAGTAGCTGCCAAGATTCGCGGTTTCCGTCCGCCTGAGCCCTATAAGGGTAAGGGTGTGCGTTACTCCGGCGAGAAAATCATCATGAAGGAAGCCAAGAAGGCCTGATGCGGATTCTTCCGCGCGTTCGGAAACCAATACTGGTTTTGCTTGCGTAGCAGCCTTCAGCTCTCGAGGAAACGTAAATGGAAAAGAAAATCGCTCGTCTGCGCCGCGCCAAGTCCACGCGTTCGCACATTCGCAAGTTGGGTGTTGCTCGCTTGTCGGTGCTACGCACTGGCCAGCATCTGTATGCGCAACTATTCACCGCTGATGGCTCGAAAGTGCTGGCGTCAGCGTCCACCCTGCAGGACTCGGTCGCTGATGGTTTGAAGAGCACCAAGAACATCGACGCTGCCGCCCGTGTGGGTCAGGCGATTGCCGAAGCGGCCAAAGCCGTCGGTATCGATTCGGTGGCTTTTGATCGTTCGGGCTATCGTTATCACGGCCGCATCAAAGCATTGGCCGATGCGGCGCGTGAAGCGGGCTTGAAGTTCTAGCTAGCTGATGCCAAGTTGTTTGGCTAGCGACTGGGTAATGATGCAAGTGTCACGGTTCACGTTCCACGATCCAAACACAACAACAAGCGGCGCATGCCGTAAATATTAGGAAACAATGGCAATGAGCACGAACGATCGCGAGAATAGCGACGGCATGCTGGAAAAGCTGGTCGCCGTAAACCGCGTGTCCAAGACAGTCAAAGGTGGTCGTCAATTCACTTTCACTGCATTGACCGTAGTGGGTGATGGCGCCGGCAAAGTGGGCTTCGGGTATGGCAAGGCGCGCGAAGTGCCGGTTGCTATTCAGAAGTCGATGGAGCACGCGCGCCGGCAGATGATTTCCGTCGAGTTGAACAACGGCACGTTGTGGTATGCCATCAAGGCGAACCACGGCGCGGCCCGCGTATACATGCAGCCGGCTTCGGAAGGTACTGGCGTGATCGCCGGTGGCGCCATGCGCGCTGTGTTGGAGGCAGTGGGTGTGAAGAACATCCTCGCCAAAGCGGTGGGTTCGCGCAACCCGATCAATCTGGTTCGCGCCACCTTGCGTGGCCTGCAGGCGATGTCCTCACCGGGCATGATCGCCGCCAAGCGTGGTAAGACGCTAGAGGGCATCAATCATGGCTGAGATCGAAGTAAAGACCGTCAAGGTCCGTTTGGTTAAGGGTCTGCGTGGTTGCCAAGCGCGCCACCGTTTGTCGGTGAAGGGCTTGGGCCTGCGCAAGATCAATGATGTCCGTGTGCTCATAGACAGCCCCTGCGTGCGTGGCCTGATTCACAAGGTCAACTACCTGGTTCAGGTCGTCGAGAGCTAAGCGAAACTGGAGATTGTCAAAATGCGCATGAATACACTCAAGCCCGCCGTTGGCGCGCGCAAGGAACGCGTTCGCGTCGGGCGTGGTATCGGTTCCGGGCTCGGCAAGACCTGCGGTCGTGGCCACAAAGGTCAGTTTGCACGCGCCGGCAAGGGTAAGGTCAAGGCCGGTTTCGAAGGCGGCCAAATGCCCTTGCAGCGTCGTCTTCCCAAGGTCGGCTTTCGTTCGCGGATGTCGAAGGACACGGCCGAGGTGCTGCTTTACAAGTTGGCGTTGATTGAGGCTGACGTGATCGACTTCGCGACCCTGTTGGCCGCCAAGTTGGTGCCAAGCTCAGCCAAGACCGCCAAGATCGTCAACAAGGGCGAGATCGGCCGCAAGATCACGGTTAAGGGTTTGACGGCGACAGCTGGCGCTCGATCGGCGATCGAAGCAGCCGGCGGCAGCCTGGAGTAACCCGTGGCTCAGGCTTCCAAGACTGCGGCTGCGCTCGGCGGCATGGGTAAGCTCACTGAGCTCAAGCAGCGTCTGCTGTTTGTGCTCGGTGCGCTGATCGTGTTCCGCTTCGGTACCTACATTCCGGTGCCGGGTGTTGACCCGCAGGCCATGATTCAGTTCATGAAAACCCAAGAGGGAACCATCGTTGACTTGTTCAACATGTTCTCGGGCGGTGCGTTGGAACGATTTAGCCTGTTTGCCCTAAATGTGATGCCCTACATTTCGGCGTCCATCATCATTCAGTTGTGCGCGCAAGTTTTTCCCAGTTTGCAGGCGCTGCGCAAGGAAGGTGAGTCGGGTCGTCGCAAAATCACTCAGTACACGCGGTATGGCGCGGTACTGTTGGCTGCGTTCCAAGGCGCAGGTGTGGCTATAGCCTTGCAGAGTTCCGGCGCAGGCAGCGGCATCAATATCGTCTTTAATCCGGGTCCTGGTTTCGTCATGACCGCGGTCATATCGCTCACCGCCGGCACCATGTTCTTGATGTGGTTGGGTGAGCAGATCACCGAGCGCGGCATCGGCAACGGAATTTCTTTGATTATCTTTGCCGGCATCGTGGCTGGCCTGCCAAGTGCCGTGATCGGCACCTTAGAATTGGCGCGAAATGGCGAGCTGAATCCGCTAGCGGTTATTGTGATCTTTGCGTTGGTCGTGCTGACCACCGCGTTTGTGGTGTTTGTTGAGCGCGGTCAACGGCGGATTACGGTTAATTACGCACGCCGACAGGGTGGTCGCCAGGCGTACATGAATCAAAGCAGTTATCTGCCGCTCAAGATCAACATGGCGGGTGTCATCCCGCCGATCTTTGCGTCGAGCTTAATCATGTTTCCGGCTACCGCGTCGAGCTGGTTCAGTCAGGCGTCGGAGGCGCGTTGGCTGCAGACGCTGGCATCAATGCTGGCGCCGGGCGAGCCGCTGTACCTCATTCTCTACGGTGTTTTGATCGTTGGCTTCGCGTTCTTCTACACCGCGCTTACTTTTAACGCGCAAGAGAATGCTGACAATCTGAAGAAGTCGGGTGCTCTAATACCGGGCATACGTCCGGGCAAAGGCACTGCCGATTACATTGATGGTGTGATGACTCGCCTGACCGGCGCGGGTGCGCTGTACCTGTTGGCTGTGTGCTTGCTGCCCGAGTTGATGCGCATGGGTTGGGCAGTACCGTTCTATTTTGGTGGTACCTCGCTGCTGATCGTGGTCGTGGTGGTGATGGATTTCACCGCGCAAATTCAGGCCCATCTGATGTCGCATCAGTACGAAGGCCTGATGAAGAAAGCAAATTTGAAAGGTGGCTCGCGCGGCGGCATGGTCCGCGGCTGACGCTACACAACATGGGCGATCCACGCGGCAGCTTCGCGAGTGGATAGCCTGCAACAGGGTCTGGGATCAGTTCGTTTGGACTGGTTGGCCGCTGGTAGTTGGCTCGCTTGAGCCGATTGTCCCGGTGATCGTGTAGTAGGCAACGTCGGAGCACGGGCACCACACACCCGCGCCAGGTTCGGCAGTCGATTTTTCGAAATCAACAGCCGGGCTTCTTAATTCATCGAAGCCGTTGTATAATTTTGAGTTCACTGCGCAAATCATCGTTGGAGATCGCCTAATGGCGCGCATCGCGGGTGTCAACTTGCCTGTCCAGAAACATGTCTGGGTCGGCCTACAAAATATTTTCGGGATCGGCCGTACGCGTTCCCGCAAGGTCTGTGAGATGGCTGAGGTTAACCCAGCTGTCAAGATTCGTGACCTTTCCGAGCCTGACATCGAGCGCTTGCGCGCTGCGGTGGGTAAGTTTGTCATCGAAGGTGATCTGCGCCGCGAAATCGGTATCAGCATCAAGCGGTTGATGGACCTTGGCTGCTATCGCGGTCTACGTCATCGGCGAGGTTTGCCGGTGCGCGGTCAGCGTACCCGCACCAATGCGAGGACCCGCAAGGGACCACGCAAGGCGATCAGGAAGTAAGGACCGGATATGAGCAAGCAGGCATCTGCCGTCAAAGGCAAGAAAAAGATCAAGCGCATCGTCACCGACGGCATCGCGCACGTACACGCGTCCTTCAATAATACGATCATCACCATCACCGACCGTCAGGGCAATGCGCTGAGTTGGGCGACGTCAGGCGGGGCCGGTTTCCGTGGCTCACGCAAGTCGACTCCGTTCGCTGCGCAGGTGGCCTCCGAAAAGGCTGGCAAGGTGGCGCTCGATTACGGCGTGAAGACGCTGGAAGTGCGCATCAAGGGCCCGGGTCCGGGTCGCGAGTCAGCGGTCCGCGCGCTCAACGCCTGCGGTTACAAAGTTACCAACATCATCGACGTGACGCCCATCCCGCATAACGGATGCCGGCCGCCGAAGAAGCGACGCGTCTGAGGAGCTGAACGATCATGGCACGTTATACCGGTCCCACCTGCAAACTCGCCCGTCGCGAAGGCGCTGACCTTAGTCTTAAGAGTCCAGCCCGCGCGATCGATTCCAAGTGCAAGCTCGAGCAAAAGCCCGGCCAGCACGGCGCTGCCCGTAAGGGCAAGATGTCTGACTACTCGGTGCAGTTGCGCGAGAAGCAGAAGGTCAAGCGCATCTACGGATTGCTTGAAC
>JANNWF010000395.1:0-1789 GCA_031408455.1 Pseudoxanthomonas sp.
CAGATTCACGCAGAGGAGCGACTTCCAACATCATGGCTCCCGCGGGCGTTGCCAAGGCAGCAGCACCATGGAAAAATTCAGATCATGGCGACTTTGAGCAAGAGATGGAGCCTATATCTGACTGTGAAGTCTGATGGGTTCCAATTGCCAAGCGGCCTAACACGCAACTAACACGCACCAGCGCCTTTCGAGCGATTTCTTCTGCATTTTGTTGCCTGATGATATTGTGTTAATCCTTGATTTTAATGGTACACCCCCACCTTGACATGGTAGGGGTCACAGGTTCGATCCCTGTACCGCCCACCAATCGGATGCCAAGTGACAGCGCGCAACGATTGGATTTCTGATTCCTCGCAACGATTACTCGCACTCATGCCGTGAGCCTTGGGCAATGGCGTCCGCGAGCGCTTACTCGCATAGTCCGGATTGGCTGCAATCCCCGCGGCCATGCTCGCGATTGACCAAGAGGTGATCTATGTTGCCGACTGCTGGCGAATTCGACCCTGACGACAACTATGCCGGGCACGCCGATGCCGATTCCGGTGATGACGACGAACTAAGCGCCGAAGCTCTGATCTGGCAATTGTTGTTGTTGATCAATCCCGATGATGAAGACGCGGCGCGGCAACAATTCGAGGCGTGGCAGGAATTGATCGAGTCAGCCGAGCCGAGTCGTGAGGAAGTGCTGTCGGCGCTGCGCGCGGTGACCGACTGGCGTTCCTGTTTCTTTGCGGATCAGCTAGACGCGGCCGGCTTGATCGAGTGCATTGATGAGTTGGCGGCGCGCTGGAACCTGCGCATTGATTGGGGATTCGACGACTCGGTGGAGGAAAACGCCTTGGCGGAGATGGAGATTCCGACGCTGATCCGGCACGCCCACGACGAACTGCGCGAGCACGGCTACACGCTGTGGACTTGGCAACCGCAGGAACTGTCCAGTGAGTCGGTCTATGCCGGCTGGATCACTCAGCGTCATGAAGACGAAGCGGTGGAGGCTGTTGCCGCAGCGTTGGGATTCGATACCCGCCCGGCGGGCGCTTTGTAACTCCGACCAAATTGCAGAATGACGGATTGCACAGGTGCATCAGCGACGTGAAGGGATAGAATTGCGGCCCCTTCACGGTTGGATTCCACGATGGTTCTGATTCGAATTGCGGTTCTTGCTGCGCTCGCCGGCATGCTCGGTGCCTGCGCGCCTTCCGAAGCTCCCGCTCCAGCAGCGACTCCTGCGCCGACTGCGGTTGCCGCGCCACCGCCTGAGCCCGCGCTGATCGCGCGCAAGGTCATTTTTGATAATCCGGAGCGCACTGCCGGACAGATCAGCCCGGATGGCAAGTGGCTGGGATTCATCGCGCCACGTGATGGTGTTTTGAACGTCTGGGTCGCCCCCAGCACCACGCCGGACGATGCCAAGCCGATCACCAATGATCGTGTGCGTGGCATTCGTGGCTTCAGCTTCGCCTTCACTGGCAATCACGTGCTGTACGCCCAAGACGACGGCGGCGATGAGAATTTCCAAGTCTTTGCGGTCGATCTGACCAGCGGCGAAAGCAAGCCGCTGACGCCGAAGGGCCCGCGCGCGGAGATCGCTGGCGTAAGCCGCGATGTGCCCGGCAAGGTCTTGATCAGCATCAATGATCGCGAGCCGAAGTTCTTTGATCTGGTCGAAGTCGATATCGCCACCGGTGCGCTGAAGCGATTGGTCGAGAACGAGGGCTATGAGGCTTTCATCACCGATGACAGTTTCGCCCTGCGTTACGCCACCAAGCCGCGCGCCGATGGCGGCTAC
>JANNWF010000396.1:0-11325 GCA_031408455.1 Pseudoxanthomonas sp.
ACCGAGCGCATGCACACTCCAATTCGAATGATCGTCCCGGGCTTGCTGCTTGCGTTCAGCGCAACAGCTGTTCACGCCAGCCCCAAAACTGCGCAAGTCGCGCCGGCGACCGATGCTGTAACTGGGCAGCCATCAAAGCCACTCGATCTCACGCCGTATCCAGCTGCATCAGCGCCAGCAGCGCCGATCGATCTCGCGCCGTACCCGGCTGCGTCAGCGCCAGCAGCGCCGATCGATCTCGCGCCGCATCCGGCTGCGTCAGCGCCAGCAGCGCCGATCGATCCGCTGGAGGCCGCATCGGCGGAGGTCAAGCAGGTCGCGCGTTGGGTCATCGATTCCGGCGACAACACCCGCCTGCCGTTCCTGCTGATCGACAAGGCCAACGCCAGGGTTTTCGCTTTCAACCCTGCCGGACAGCTCCAGGGCGACGCACCCGTGTTGCTCGGTATGGGGCTGGGTGATCGCATGACTGCGCCCAACGCGGCGATGTCGCAGATGCCGCCGCACACGCGCATCACACCCGCGGGTCGCTTCGTGTCGAAGCTGGCCAAGGACGTGGACGGCAAAGAGATTCTCGTGCTCGACTACAAGGCCTCGTTTTCCCTGCACCCGGTGGTGAATACCCCGGGCCAGCAACGCCCTCAGCGCCTCAGCAGCGCCACGGTGCAGGACAATCGCATCTCTTTCGGCTGCATCAACGTGCCGGTACCGTTCTACAAGACGGTCATCAGCCCCGCGTTCACCGGCACCCATGGCCTCGTCTACATTCTGCCGGAGACGAGCCCGGCGAGTGCGATGTTCGGTTTCAAGACCGCCGACACACTGGTGGCCGGACCGCAACAGGACACGCCAGCGTTGAATGGGCCGGTCGCCCAGACGGTTCCGGCAGCAGCCGCCAAGTAGCCGCGCCACACGCGCCATCCTGCTGTTCGACGGCAAAAGCGTTTCCGCCCACCACCGCTGCTCCCGCGTCCTGCGCTGCGCAGGACGCGGGAGTGACTTTGCTCCGCGGAGGGCAGGATGCCCGAGAGCGGCGCTCTCGCAGCATTCGCACATCCCTGTGCATCCGCTGCTCCGGCATCCTGCCTCCCGCAGCATTCGCACATCCATGTGCACCAAAAAAAGAAGCCCGGCTTGCGCCGGGCTTCGACTATCGCGATGTCGCTGCGATCAGCCCTTGTAGGGCTTCGGCTCCATGACCGGCGGTTCCGGGTCGGGAACCGGGCAACCGTCCGGACCGACGATCTGGCCAGCGGTGCTGCCCGGACACTTGTCGTTGCAGTTGTTGACGCCGTCGCCATCATCGTCCAGATCCGCACAGGTCATGACTGGGGCTGGGGCATCGGGGACCACAGGGGCTTCCGTCTCAGTCACAGTGGTCGAAGTGTAGTCGCCGTCCGGACCGAACTTGACCAGCACGGAGATGCCAACCACAGTGTCAGCGAAGTAATCGTCTTCAAAACCTGAGCTGTCATCCATGTCGAAGCGCTCGGTGGCTTCAAGGCGCAGGCTGGTGCGGCCGAAATCACCTTGCAAACCGGCGCCTACCTGAGCCAGGAAGTCGTTGCCCTTGCGCTCCAGCGGACGACCACCGCGCAGATTGCGGTTCTCGTCTTCATGCCGCTGCACGCCCGCACCAAAGGCGACGTACGGCCACCAATTGGAGTCTTCCATCTTGAAGTGATAGCGACCGACCAAGCTTGCGGAATACAGGCTCCAATTGAGTTGGGTGCCATCCGTGTGCGGATTGGTGCTCTCCAGCTGCGCATCAAATGACCAACGCTCAGCGAAGAACTTGCCCAAGCCAATGCCACCGGTCAGGAAGTCGTTCTCGATTCCACGCTCGTCGTCGAAGCTCTCGACTCCCACGGTGCCAGAAACGTACCAGCGATCATCAAAATCTTGGGCGACGGCCGTGTGTGCAAAGCCCAACGCGCCAAGCAATGCGGCGCAAAGAATTTTCTTGTTCATCGACAACTCCTAGTGATTAAAAATCTTTTAGAACCATGCGCGGGCTGCGCACCCAACTGAGCAACACAACCGCAGCGTAAGTCGCGGGCAGAATAGTACCTGAAACGTGACAGCACGTTAACAAAAAGATAACACGACAGGACGCCCTTCTCTGTGTGCTAGCGCACTAAGCATATCGGCTCGTATCTCAGTTTTCATCAACAACGCCGCTCTGCATCCAAAGGTTGCTCAATTGCTAGCGCGCGAACAGGTCCATCAGCTTGTGAATGGGTGTCGCCTCGAACTTCGAGGTATCGCGCACGAGGTCAAGAATCTGCCGCGTGCGATACGCGGGGAAATGCTCGCTTACCGCAGTCTCAAACTTTTTCAGCAACACCGGCACACCCTCCCCTCGCCGCTCCCGATGACCGATCGGGTAGTCGATCGATACCTTGTCGGAGCTGCTGCCATCCTTGAAGTAAATCTGGATCGAATTGCCGATGTAGCGCTTGTCGGCATCGAAATAGTCGGCAGTAAAACTTGGATTTTCAGTTACCTGCATCTTGCTGCGAAGGGCGTCGATACGCGGGTCGGCAGCGACCGCATCACTGTAGTCATCAGCGGTGAGGCGACCAAAGATCAGCGGCACTGCAATCATGTATTGCAGGCAATGATCGCGATCGGCGTAATTGGCAAGAGGTCCGGTCTTGTCGATGATTCTGACGCCTGCTTCCTGTGTTTCGATCACGATCCGTTCGATGTTCTCAAGCTTGTCGGCCACCTGGGGATGCAGCTGCATCGCGCATTCCACTGCTGTCTGGGCGTGAAACTCAGCCGGATAGCTGATCTTGAACAGCACGTTTTCCATTACGTAGCTACCGAAGCCACGCTCAAAAGTGAACGCCTTGCCTTTGAAGGCGACGTCGTAAAAGCCCCAGGTCTTGGCGCTCAGCGCGCTGGGGTATCCGACGCAGCCCTTCATCGCATTGAATGCATGGGTCACCGCCCGCCGACACGCATCGCCCGCGGCCCAACTCTTGCGCGGGCCCGCATTCGGCGCGTGGCGATACGTGCGCAATACGCCATTGTCGACCCAGCTGTGCGACACCGCGTTGATGATTTCCTCTTTGCCGCCACCGAGCATGCAGGTGGCCACGGCCGTGGAAGCAAGGCGTACCAGGATGACGTGATCGAGTCCGACCCGATTGAAGCTGTTTTGCAACGCGTAGTTGCCTTGAATCTCGTGCGCCTTGATGGCGTAGGCAAGCACATCGCGGACCGTAACCGGCTTGGCGCCCGTCTGTGCCGCTTGCCGCGACACATAGTCACCGACCGCGAGGATTGCACCGAGATTGTCCGATGGATGCCCCCACTCCGCCGCCAACCACGTGTCGTTGAAGTCGAGCCAGCGCACCTGGACGCCAATGTTGTAGGCGGCTTGCACCGGATCCAACTCCCAGGAAGTGCCCGGTACTTTGACGCCACCCGCCATCGTCGCACCGGGGACGATAGGTCCCAGATGTTTGACGCACTCAGGAAACTTCATCGCCATCATCGAGCACGCCAAGCTGTCGAGCAGCATGTAGCGGGCGGTGGTGAAGGCCTCGGGGGAACTCAAGTAATAGTCGACGACGTAGTCGGCGATATCGACCATCGGCTGATCGGGATCAGGGCGCTTGGCGGAGCGAATATCGTGGCTGCTCATGGCGTCAATTATGTCGGTGATGGGCTGAAAGACAGGCGCGTAGTTTGCCAGATCGTGTCGCTGGCTGGCCGATTTTGCCGGCGCGATGGCCGGCTGGCAGACCAATTGATCGCGCACGTAAGTCCGATGGCAACATCGCATTAGTATGCAAGGCCGCCGACCTGCTACGTCGCATCAGCCATTCGCTTGAGCATCGACGCATTTCAGGGCAGGGTACACATCCCATACGCATCCGTACTGACATGACCGACAGCCCATATCCCAATTTGCTTAGCCCGCTCGACCTCGGTTTTCGCAGCCTGCCCAATCGGGTTCTCATGGGCTCCATGCATACCGGGCTGGAAGACAAGGCCAGCGACTTCCCCAAGCTCGCCGCTTACTTCGCTGAGCGCGCTCGTGGCGGCGTTGGCTTGATCGTCACCGGCGGCGTGTCGCCCAACATGCTCGGCTGGCTGAAACCCTTCTCAGGCAAGTTATCGATGCCGTGGGAGGTGCGCCGTCACACGTTGGTGACCAAGGCTGTGCACGCCGAAGGCGGCATTATCTGTTTGCAGCTGTTGCACGCGGGTCGCTACTCGTATCACCCACTGTCGGTGGCACCGACGGCGCTAAAGGCGCCGATCAACCCCTTCAAGCCGCGTGCGTTGTCTGCGCGCGGCGTCGAGCGGCAGATCAATGCCTTTGTGCGCAGCGCCAAGCTGGCGCGCGAGGCAGGCTATGACGGCGTCGAAGTCATGGGCTCGGAAGGCTATTTGATCAATCAGTTTCTGGCGCCGCGCACCAACCATCGCGAGGACGCTTGGGGCGGTAGTTTTGAAAAGCGCATTCGTTTTGCGGTCGAGATCGTGCGCCGCACTCGCGAAGCGGTCGGCGCGGATTTCATCATCATCTTTCGGTTGTCGATGTTGGAACTGGTCGAAGGCGGCTCGAGTTGGGATGAAATTGTCGCGACCGCGAAAGCAATCGAGGCAGCGGGTGCCACCATCATCAACACTGGCATCGGCTGGCACGAAGCCCGCGTGCCAACGATTGCGACCTCGGTCCCACGCGCCGCGTTTGCTGGCGTCACCGCCAAGCTCAAGCCGCATATCCGCATCCCTTTAGTCGCAGTCAATCGGATCAACATGCCCGATGTGGCCGAGCGGGTGATCGCCAGCGGGCAAGCCGACATGGTGTCGATGGCGAGACCGTTGTTGGCCGATTCGCAATGGGTGCGCAAAGCGCGCGATCAGCGCGCCGACGAAATCAACACCTGTATTGCCTGCAACCAAGCCTGCTTGGACCACGTGTTTGTCAACAAGAAGGCCAGCTGCCTGGTCAATCCGCGCGCGTGTGCCGAAACCGAATTGAATTATTTGCCGACCAAATCGCCCAAGCGGGTTGCCGTCGTCGGCGCGGGTCCAGCTGGTATGGCTGCCGCAACCGTCGCCGCCCAACGCGGTCACCATGTGACCTTGTTCGATTCTGCAGGGCAGATCGGCGGCCAGTTCAACCTCGCCAAGAAAATTCCGGGCAAGGAAGAATTCCATGAAACGCTGCGCTACTTCGGCCGGCAGATTGAGCTGACTGGAGTCACCCTCAAGCTGGGCTCGCGGGTGCAAGCATCGGAATTGATCGAGGCGAAGTTCGACGAAGTGATCCTGGCGACCGGCATTGCGCCACGATGTCCAAACATTGACGGCATCAATCACCCCAAGGTGAGTTCCTATGTCGATGTCATCAGCGGTAAGCGTGTTCCCGGCCGCTCGGTGGCCTTGATCGGTGCGGGTGGCATTGGCTTCGACGTCGCCGAGTACCTGGTCCAACACGGCCCTTCGGCAACGCTCGATACCGCCCGTTGGATGGCGGAATGGGGTGTGGATTCCAGCTTTGAGTCAGCTGGCGGCCTGCAAGATCCAGCTCCCGAAGCGCCGGGTCGGCAGGTGTGGCTGCTGCAACGCTCAGAAGGCCGTCCGGGGGCAAAGCTCGGCAAAACCACCGGCTGGATTCATCGTGCTGCACTCAAGCACAAACAGGTCCGCATGTTGGGCAACGTGACCTATGAGCGCATTGACGACGCCGGTCTGCACATCAAAATCGGCGACACATCGCAGTGCTTGCCAGTGGACGATGTGGTGATTTGCGCGGGACAAGATCCGCTGCGCGAGTTGGTCGAACCGCTGACCAAAGCGGGCATCACCCCGCACTTGATTGGCGGGGCCGACGTCGCGGCAGAACTCGATGCCAAACGCGCCATCGACCAAGGCAGTCGACTGGCCTCCAAGCTATAGGGCGGGCCTTGGCCCGCCGCCTATGCTCGGGAAGTCACCTGTGCGCGGGACTTATGGTTGGTGTGAATGGCGGGCCAAGGCGCCAAGGCCCGCCCTACGCGGCCACCACGTAGCAAGGTCGATATTCGCCCGACATCTTCATGCGGTGCTGGGCCACGAAGGAGCGCAGCAGCTCATCCAAGGCACGCATGATCACCGGCTCACCGTCGATGCGGAACGGTCCGTGCTGCTCGATTGCGCGCATGCCTTCTTCTTTGACGTTGCCGGCGACGATGCCAGAGAACGCGCGGCGCAGATCGGCCGCCAGATCGTGGACAGGCTGGTCACGGTGTAGTTTCAGCCGAGCCATGTTCTCGTGGGTCGGCGCAAACGGCAGCTGGAATGGCAGCGCGATGCGTAGCGACCAATTGAAGAAAAACGCATCCTGGTGTGCCAAGCGGTGGCTACGCACGCGCTCGATGCCGCGACCCATCAGCTGGGCGACCTCCGCGGGATTGTCGACCACGATGCTGTAGCGCGCGACCACGTCATCGCCCAACGCCAAACGCAAGAACTGATCGATCTGCTGAAAGTAAGCCGCTGATTCGCTCGGCCCCGTAAACACCAAGGGGAACGGAATCGATGCGTTGTCCGGATGCAGCAGGATGCCCAACAAGTAGAGGATCTCCTCGGCAGTACCCACGCCGCCTGGAAACACGATGATGCCGTGGCCGACGCGAACGAAGGCCTCCAGGCGCTTCTCGATATCCGGCATGATCACCAATTGATTGACGATCGGGTTCGGTGATTCCGCGGCGATGATGCCGGGCTCAGTGATGCCGATATAGCGGTTGCGTGAACGACGCTGTTTGGCGTGCGCAATAGTCGCGCCCTTCATTGGCCCCTTCATCGCACCGGGGCCACAGCCCGTGCAGATATCCAGACCGCGCAGGCCCAAGTGGTAACCAACGGCTTTGGTGTAGTTGTACTCGTGGCGGGCGATCGAATGACCACCCCAGCACACGACCAAATTGGGCTCGACGTGGGAGCGCAGCACGCGCGCATTGCGCAGGATCTCGAACACCGCGCTGGTGATGCCTTCCGATGTCTTCAGGTCAAACGTCTGACTGCCTTCCATCTCAGTAGAGACGTAGGCGATGTCACGCACCACCGCGAACAGCAGTTCCGCAACACCGGCGATGATTCGGCCATCGACGAAGGCGCTGGCTGGCGCGTGCTTGAGTTCTAGTTTGATGCCGCGATCGTGCTGCTGCACTTCAATATCGAAGTCGGGATAGCGCTCACGCGCAGCGCGCGGATCGTCCGACTCGCTGCCAGAGGTGAGCACGGCCAATGTGCAACGGCGCAGCAAATCATGCATGCCGCCGCTGGATGCGTCGCGCAGTCGGCTCACTTCGTGACGGGAGAGAACATCAAGGCCGCCGCGCGGGGAGATGCGGGCGTTAACGGTAGCGGGTTGGGTCATGTCTGCTTAAAAATCAGTGTGAGCGGAAGGTCGGTCGGCAAGAATGACACAGGCGAAGGCCGCGTCCCAATCACTCATTGATCGGTTGGCTTGTTACACCTTGGCACCTCGTAGGAGTCCGTCATCCCCGCGAAGGCGGGGATCCAGTGCCCTACGAAAGACACTCTGCTCGCCAAGCCTCTGGATTCCCGCCTTCGCGGGAACGCCGACGGCATTTGGTTGACCTAGGAAGTGACGCTTAGCATTTTGCGTTCAAACGAAAACGGCCAGCAGGCGCCGGCCGTTTTCTTGCCACAGTCGCGATTAGCTAGGTAATCAGAACTCGTACTTCAGAGTCAGCTGAGCTGCCCACTGCGACTCGCCCTTGTTCTGGCGGGTGGTGAAGTCTTCCACCGTGCCATCCACGCCGTAAACGTAGCGACCGCTCGCGTCGGTACCCAAGTAATTGACGAAGCTACGCGCCAGACCGCCTTGGGCTTGGAACGCAACCTCATCAATGCGTCCCCAATCTTTATTGATCAGGTTGCCCACGTTGAGGATGTCCAGCACCAACGAAATCTTGTTGCCTTCCAAGAAGCCCGGGAATTCCTGGCTGATACGCAGATCGAAGCTGTTGGTCCACTGGGCGAAGGCCGAGTTGCGCGGCACCACGCCACCGGCGTACTGGGTCAGGCCATTCGCGCCGACGATGTCCCAGAAACGCGCTTCTTCGTCGGCTGAGCCATTCGGCGTAGTCGAGATATCACGGAACACCACTTGGCCGGAGCCCGGCGCGGTCGGGATGTACAGCAAATCATTGGTGGAACCATCGCCGTTCAGATCGTTGTTGTAGATCCAGCTGTACGGCTTGCCGCGACGACCTTCATAGAACAGGCCGGCGCTGGTGGCGTAGTCACCGAAGAAGCTGTGGCTCCAGTTGAACACGCCGGTGAAGCGATCCTTCACGAGGTAAGCCGAGTTGGCGTCAACTTCTTCATTGGCATTGAACACCGATAGCGCCTGCCAGCTGGAGTTGGCGACTGACGACGACAGCTGACTGACTTCGGTAGCGCGGGTGAAGGCATAGCCCAAGCCCCAGCTGAAGTCCTCATAGAAACTACCGTTAATGCCAAACGACAGGCTGTCGCCACTGCCACCTTCGGTGCGCTCGGCCACGGTCACGTTATTAAACAGCGGGTTGTTCAAAGCACGGTTGCGGAAGCCGGTGCATGCGCCGCTGGTGATGGTCGCACCGGTGTTCTGGAAGCAGGCGGTGTTGTAGCCCTGCGGTGTCCAGAACTGGTCACGGCCGTCGGAGCCTTGGCGGGTGGCGTTGCCCAAATTCAGGTGGCGATAGAACAAGCCGTTGTCGGTCTCGGTGCGGATGTACTCGGCCGATACGACAATGCCATTCCACGGCAACTCATGCTCAAACGCGATATTGGCTTTCCACACCGACGGCTGCTCCAGTTCGCTGGAGAGGAAGTCGACGTTGGCGGCAGGCACCGCGCCCGCGAACGTGGTCGGCTGGGTAGCGGGATTCGCGCTGAACAGGCCGTCGGCGCTGCTGCAGGCCGGGAAACCAGCGATTCCGCAACCAATGATACGAGTAGCCAAACCGGTGTTGGAGTAAGGGTTGGACAACCACACATTGGCTGCCGCGCCTTCAAACAAACCGAAACCGCCGCGCAGCTGGGTTGGGCGATCCGAATCAAAGGTGTAGTTGAAACCAAGTCGCGGCTGGAACAGGCTGTTACCGTCCAGGGTCTCGTCGTTGCGGATGCCAAAACCGCCGCTAGCGCGGGTAATTACGGCGGGCTGTGTCGCGGTCGCTGCGGTCAGCGTGCCCGGCACAGCAGGCGCAGAAGCGGCTGCGTTAAACAGCGGCGCGGTGTCCATGGTTTTGCGGTCAATGCGCAGGCCAGCGGTGATGGTCAAGTTGTAGTTGACCGACCAAGTGTCCTGAATGAACACACCCAGGTTCTGGTAGTCCCAGTTGGCGACACCGTCATTCAAGGAAAAGCCCGGTGCGCCGACTTGCACCTGATAGCTGGACGGACGACCTCGACGGAAGTTCTCGAGCACAGTCGCTTCGTTCTGCGCCCGAGTGAGCGTATTGCAAACGACGGCCGCCGGTAGGCCCGCGCTAGTGTAAGTGAGCGCCGCCGTGCTGTTCTGGCAAGCAAACGTGTAGTTGCCGCGAGTGTCCTGCAAGAACGCATTAAACACTTCATTGTCGTCATAGTCGACGCCGAACTTGACGTCGTGCTCGTCCAAAAACAGGTTGCCGGACAGGTACAGGTTGACGGTCTCGGTGCCTAACTGGTTGAAGTGGCGGCTACGCTCGGTACCCGCGATCAAACCCGAGTTGACATTGGCAACGGCTGGCGAGCCGGCCGGCAGGGCGCCAGCGAAGTTCAGGCGGATGCTCGGCAAATTGGCGTTGTTGACCGGCTCGCTGTAGTAGTCACGGAACGAGACTTTCACTTCCGTCGAGAAAATATCGGACCAATCGGAGAACAGCTGGCCGACATACGTCTCGATGGTCTTGTCTTGGCTGTACCAGTGCGAGTTCAACGAAATCAGATTGTTGAAATTGTCCGGGAAAATCGGATCCGACTCGGTGGTCTCGCTCCAGCGCAAGCTGGCGCGATGGTTGTCGCCAATGTTGGCGTCCAACTTGACCAGCGAGTTTTCAACGGCGAGTTCGGCACCGGTGACGTCAAACGAACCGACATCAATCTGGTACTGGCTGCTGGCGATCTGCTGAAAGCCTGCAACCGCTGACGGCGTGATCGCGACATTGGTCGTGCTGCTGCCCAACGGACCGAACGCCGGCGAGGCGCGGGTGCTCTTGAAATCCTCGTAGGAGGCGAAGAAGAACAAGCGGTCTTTCAGCAAGGGGCCGCCCAACACAAATCCAGCGGTGTCTTCCTCGAAGGCCGGTGCGTCGATAAACGAATCAGTGGTCCGGTTGTAGCGATCACCGACGGCTTGGTCATCGCGATAGATGTAATACACCGCGCCATGGAACTCGTTGGTACCAGACTTGGTGACGGCATTGATGTTGGCGCCGGTGTAGCCCTTCTGCGTCACGTCATAGTTCGAGACATTGATCTGCACCGAGTCGATCGCATCGATCGAAATCGGCTGCTTCTGGGTCGGCAGGTTGTTGGCTTCCAGCCCGAAGGTATCGTTGGTGTTGACACCGTCGATGGTGATCGAGTTGTAGCGCGAGTTCTGGCCGCCGGCGGAGATTTCGCCGCGGTCCTTGTCGGTCTGTGAGATGCGCGGGTCAAGGCGCGCGTAGTCCTGCAGATTGCGTTGGATCGAGGGCAGCTCGTCTAAGGTCTTGCGGCTGATGTCGGTGCCCGCGCCCATCTTGCCGGGAGAGAAGATCGACGACAGCGACGCGGCGGTCACTTCGATGGCGTCCAACTGCGTGGTTGGCAGCAGGTCAACGCTGACGTTGGAACCCGAACCGATGGTCAAGAAAACGTTTTCCTTGGACTCGGTGCGATAACCATCTTTAGTGATGGTCACGGTGTACGGACCGCCGACGCGCAAGCCGCGCGAGGTGTAGCGGCCGCTTTCATCCGTGGTCGTCGTGCTGGTGGTGCCCGAGGGCGTATGCACGATGGTGACTTGTGCACCGGCAACTGGCGAATCTTCGCCTGCTTGTATGCGGCCGTTCAGTGCTGACGACACGTCTTGAGCGAACACGGGCGCAGCGGCCAGCGCGATGGCGAGGCCGAGGGTGAGGCGAGAAAGCCGGAAGTTGGTGCGATTGGTCATGGTATTTGCCCTAGATCAAAGTAAGCAGTCGAGAAAACAGTTTCGGTCGAAGCGGATTCGAACGTGCCAAGTTGCGGCTTCCCGCCGCGCAGACCCTGCGGCCGCGCGTTGCGACTGCATCAGGTAGGAGTGGCCTTGCATGGAGCAACCCAAGGAAAGGA
>JANNWF010000397.1:0-7514 GCA_031408455.1 Pseudoxanthomonas sp.
CGCGCCGCGCAAGGGCGGCCGTGGCTGTTTCGCGAGATCAATCACTACTTGGCGACCGGTGAGTGTTTGCCAGAACCCTCGTGTTTGGAGATCGGCGCAATCCTTGCGGGTCATCTGCGTCGTCTGTACGACTTTTACGGCGAGGACACCGGCGTGCGCTTCGCACGCAAGCATTTCGGTTGGTATGCCAAGGGGCATTCCGACAACACCGCCTTTCGCGAGGTGTTCAACCGTGCTGGTAGCGCGGATGAGCAGTTGCGGCTAGCCAAAGAGTATTTTGAAAGCTTGGCGGCGGGCGAGAGTTCCGCCGCCGCTGCAAACCTGCGCTCGTCGTCTCTAGTCTAAGTCGGCCATAACCCGCGAATGGCGGCGATACCTTGCGCGCCGTGACTGCGTGCGGTCGCGATGTCGTCGAGGCGCATGCCGCCCAAGGCGTAGATCGGCAGCGCGACTTGTTCGCGTAAGGCGCGGAAGTTCGACCAACCCATGGCTTCGGCATTGGGATGAGTTGCGGTAGCAGTGACCGGCCCGAGCACTGCGAACTCGCAGCCGAGTGCTTGTGCCTTCGCCAGTTCTGACGCGTTGTGACAGGACGCTGCAAGCAAGCGGTCGGCAACCCATGGCCGCTGGGTTGCTTGCGCCAAATGTGCCGACGTCAGGTGCAGACCGCAGCCAAGCCGGTGGGCAATCTCATAAGCATCGACGCAGCCGCTGTTGATCAGGCACACCGCGCCTGCACGCCGGCACTGAGCGTCTACCGCCTCGGCCAGGGCCCACATGGACGCGCTGGACAGGCTCGCAGCCCGCAGCTGCACGCGGAACACACCATCGACCAGCGCAGCGCCTAGCGAACGCAAGAACGGATCGAAATCGGCGTCCGAATCAGGCGTGATCAAGTAACGATCAGGCTGCGTCAGTGCCGCGACCACTGGCCGATCCGCGCTTGGCATCTGCATGCCCGCTAGCGACTCTGGCCAGACCCAACGCAAGGCTTGCCCTTCGCAACCCGTTGGCTCGCCAGCCCACTGGGCTGTAAACACCTCGAGCACGATGCGTTTGTGCGGGTAAGCGTGCGGCACTTCGATCAGCGGCTGGAACTGGCTCGCATCGATGCCTAACTCTTCGCGTAGCTCGCGCTGCAGCGCTGCCTGCGAATCCTCACCAGGCTCGCGTTTGCCACCAGGAAACTCCCACAAGCCCGCCAAGTCGCCTTTGGGCGAGCGCTGACTGAGCAGGACGCGGCCTTGGGCGTCGCGGAGGACGGCGGCGGTGACGTGGGTTACGTTGGGGAGGAGCGGGGCTGGGGCGCTGTGGCAGTGCGGGGCTCGGGGCTGGGGGCTGGGGGCTGGGGCGCAGGTTGTCGGAACCGGGGAGGCTGCCGGCACGTGATCGCAAGGACCGGGCTCAATCCCTGTCACCCCAGCCCCCTCCCGGCCTTCGCGCATGGCGCTCAGGCGTTCACCGACGCGCAAATCTCCGATTTGCAAGCGCGTCGCTTCACCCCAGTCCCCAGTCCCGCTTTTGCGGCCTAAGCCAACTGCCCATGACAATGCTTGTACTTCTTGCCGCTGCCACAGGGGCAGGCGTCGTTGCGGCCGACCTTGGGCATGTCGCGGTGCACTGGCTGTTTCGGCGCTGGTCCGCCTGCTGCCAGCTGCGCGCGTTCGACTTCAGCCGCTTCTTCATCAGCGCCATAACCACCGGCGTCGGCGTGCTGGAACTGCAAACGCGCGACTTCGGCCTGTTGCTTGCGGCGCTCTTCTTCTTCCAAGCGCGCGACTTCTTCCTCGGAGCGAATACGCACCCGCGCCAGCATCGCGATCAAGTCACGCTTGACCTTATCGAGTAACTCGCCGAACAGCTCGAAGCTCTCGCGCTTGTACTCTTGCTTGGGTTGCTTCTGCGCGTAACCACGCAGATGAATGCCCTGGCGCAGGTAGTCCATCCGCGCCAGATGTTCTTTCCACGCTTGATCCAGCACGTTCAACATCACGTGCTTCTCCAGATGCCGCATCATCTCGTCGCCGACCTGGGCCTCCTTGTCGGCAAACACTTTTACCGATAGCTCGCACACACGCTCGGCAATCTGTTCGGCGGTAATCTCGGCTTGCGCATCGACCATCGCTTGCAGGTCGACGCGGATACCAAAGTCTGCCTCCAACACCTTCGCCAGCCCTGGCAAATCCCATTGCTCGTCGATCGAGCCTGCGGGTACGTGCTGCTGCACCAAGGCCACAAACACATCGTCGCGGATATTTTGCACGTTGTCGGCGATGCTGTCGGACTCCAGCAGCTCATTGCGCTGCTGATAGATGACCTTGCGCTGGTCGTTCGACACGTCATCGAAGTCGAGCAGGTTTTTGCGGATATCGAAGTTATGCGCTTCGACCTTGCGTTGCGCCTTTTCGATTTGCCGACTGACCATGCGGTCCTCAATCGCGTCCTCTTCCTTCATGCCGAGGAAGGCCATCGCTTTCTGCACCCAATCGGATGCAAAAATTCGCATCAGATTGTCTTCCAGCGACAAGTAGAAGCGCGAGGAACCGGGATCACCTTGGCGGCCCGAACGGCCGCGCAACTGGTTGTCGATTCGGCGTGATTCGTGGCGCTCGGTGCCGATGATGTGCAAGCCGCCGGCGGCGATGACCTGCTCGTGACGCAGCTTCCAGGCCGCCTTCGCAGCGTCGCGGGTAGCGGCGTCGGCATCCTCGCCGAGGGCTTCGAGCTCGGCCTCCAGATTGCCGCCGAGCACGATATCGGTACCGCGACCGGCCATATTGGTGGCGATGGTGACCACGCCCGGCCGACCCGCTTGCGCAATGATGTGCGCCTCGCGCTCGTGTTGCTTGGCGTTCAACACTTCGTGGGTGATCTTGGCCGCTTTCAGTTGCTCGGCGAGCAGTTCGGAAATTTCAATCGAGGTGGTACCGACCAGCACCGGTTGGCCACGACCGTTGCAGTCGCGAATGTCTTCGATCACCGCTTTGTACTTGGCGGGTTTCTTCAAGAACACCAAGTCGGCGTGATCCTTGCGCACCATCGGTCGATGGGTGGGAATCACCGCCACTTCGAGGCCATAGATGCTCTCGAATTCATAGGCTTCGGTATCAGCCGTGCCGGTCATGCCGGACAACTTGCCGTACATGCGGAAGAAATTCTGAAAAGTGATGCTGGCCAGCGTTTGATTCTCACGCTGGATAGGCACGCCTTCCTTGGCTTCGATCGCCTGATGCAGGCCATCCGACCAGCGGCGGCCGGCCAAGGTGCGGCCGGTGAACTCGTCGACGATGATGACTTCACCGTCACGGACGATGTAATCGACGTCTCGTGAAAACAGATTGTGGGCGCGCAATCCGGCGTTCAGATGGTGCACCACAGCCACGTTCTGGCCGTCGTAGAGACTATCGGCTTCGTTGATGATGCCGGCCTCCTTCAACAATCGCTCGATGTTCTCCATGCCGGCTTCGGAGAGGTGGGCTTGCTTTTGCTTCTCATCGACAAAGAAGTCGCCCTCGCCGTCTTCAACCGTCTGCCGAGTCAGCTTGGGGACGATGCGATTGATGCGGACATAGAGCTCAGGCGATTCGTCTGCCGGCCCGGAAATGATCAACGGCGTGCGCGCCTCGTCAATCAAGATGGAGTCGACTTCATCGACGATGGCGAAATTCAGGCCGCGCTGGAAGCGATCTTCCTTGCTCAACGCCATGTTGTCGCGCAGGTAGTCAAAGCCGTATTCGTTGTTGGTTCCGTAGGTGATATCGGTGCCGTAGGCGCCCTTCTTGTTGGCGTGCGGCATGCCCGGGTACACCACCCCGACGGTCAGACCCAACCACTCGTAAACGCGCCCCATCCAAGCGGCATCGCGGCGTGCCAAATAGTCGTTGACGGTGACGACGTGCACGCCGTTGCCCGACAGCGCATTCAAATACACCGCCAAGGTCGCGACGAGGGTCTTGCCCTCGCCGGTACGCATTTCGGCGATCTTGCCGCCGTGCAACACCATGCCGCCGATCAACTGCACATCGTAGTGGCGCATGCCGAGCACTCGACTGGCCGCTTCGCGCATGGTCGCGAATGCCTCGGGAAGCAGCGCGTCGAGGGTCTCACCCTTCTCAACTCGGGCTTTGAACTCGACCGTCTTGGCCTTTAGTTGCTCATCGCTTAACGCTTTGAACTGCGCTTCCAGAGCGTTGATCTTGAGGACGTTTTTTCCCATCTGCTTGAGCAAGCGCTCATTGCGGCTACCAAAGATGGAAGTGAGAACCTTGTTCAGCATGGGAATTCCGAGATGTGACGCGAAGTGGCGTCAGGCGATCAGACGAAAGCTCACCCGCGCAAAAAGCGCGGTGACCAAACGCGGCATTCTAGCGTGGGGGCGCGTCGGCGGCGATTCAAGCGGCCGAAGTCACCGACATTCGAACAGCGTGGGTGTACACATCGGTAGGCTGGGCTGACAAGCCCAGCGTCGTTGTCCGCACCAGACCGCTCGGCTTTTCAGCCCAGCCTACTTGCTTTCGCAGTGACTAAGCGACCCGCTGGAAACTAACCGCGCTCGCCCTTCAGGAACTGGTGGGGATTGACCGCTCGGTCGTTATTCCACACCTCAAAATGCACGTGGGTTCCGGTCACTCGGCCAGTGGAGCCCATCTTGGCAATGACCTCGCCGGCCCGCACGCGCTCGCCAGGTTTCACCATGTTGAGGTGGTTGTGGGCATAGCGAGTGACATAGCCGTTGCCATGGTCGATATCGATCATGTTGCCGTAGGAGTTATGGCGACCTGAGAACGCCACTACGCCATCGGCCACCGCAAGAATATCGGTACCGCGTTGACCGTTGAAATCGACGCCGCTGTGGAACTCGCGGCGACCGGTGATGGGGTCGATGCGCATACCAAACGGTGAAGACGCATAGCCACTGCGCACCGGCAGACCGGCTGGCAGTAAATCGGTGTCAACGTCGCTATCGAGCAGCAGACTCTCCAACACATTGAGCTGCTGTGCTTGCCGCGCCAACCGCTGCGCCATGGCGTCCAGTGAAACTTGCAGGCTGGGCTCGCTAATCAAGCCAGCTTCATCAGCAGAATCGGGGCCGCCAAGGGCCGGACTATTGCTGAAGTCGAATTCACCCGGATCCAAGTGGGCGACTTGGGTCAGGCGGGCGCCGAGGGCATTCAGGCGGGTAGCCTGCGCCTGCAATTCGCCCACGCGTGCCGCAATTGCGTTGACGTCGCGCTCGGTGGTCGCGCGGGCACTGTCCAACTGTTGTTGCTGTGCCTGCACTTCGCCTCGCAGCGCCTTCGCTTCCGATAACGCGGCGTTTTCGGAACTGCTGATGAAGCAGCCCAAGGCAACACCGAAACCCGCAATCAGCACAACGGCTGACGTGACGCTAGCCACCACCAAAGGGTCGCGCAGCGACAGTTTTTTTGGTGATTTGAGGAACTTGGCTACGACTATGATGTTCATGCCACCTCGATACGAATTCGTTCGCCCATGCAATTTGACCGCGATCCGCCGATTCAAGCGCCACTCAAAGTGGCTGCCACTAGCGGACTCGGTCAGCTGGTCAAGCGCGCCCAATGGTTGGACTCGCTGGACCGGCTACTGCGTCAGTCCCTGCCTGCGCCGCTCAACCAACAATGCCGACTGGCTAACGTGCGCGAGGACAGGCTTGTCTTTCTTGTGCAAACACCGATCTGGAAAGCCAAACTCCGGCTTCATACCGACACCCTGTTGGGCGCGGCTGCCGCGGCTGGCCTGCAAGTGCGGAGCCTGACCGTCAAAGTGGCGACTGTGAACCCCGTTCCCTTGGGAGCGGCACCGCACAGACCCCTCTCCCCTGCCGCGTGCGATGCTTTGCGAGCGGCAGCTTCTGCGACCGACGATCCGCAACTGCGTGAGCGTCTTCTCGCGTTGGCCTCCATGGCCAAAAAATAATTCCACCGATTCCAATTTCCAACAATCCAAACCCCAACAATCCACATTCCAACAATGCAATGGGGGAAACATCCCCCGACCGCCCAAGCGGGCAGCCAATTCAATATTTATCGAGTCTTTTGGCCGGGCCGTTGAGTTAAATCGACGCCTGCGCCGGATGGGCGTAGGAGATCGGCGCGGTGCTGGGATCGTCAAAGGTGACTTCTTCCCATGCTTCACGCTTGGCACGCAAGGTGCGCAGCAGCAAATTGTTGAGCTGGTGACCCGATTTGTGGCCGTAAAACGCGCCGATCAGGCTGTGACCCAGCAGGTACAAGTCGCCGATGGCGTCCAAGATTTTGTGTTTGACGAATTCATCTTCGTAGCGCAGACCGTCTTCGTTCAGGACGCGGTAATCGTCCAACACGATCGCGTTATCCATCGAGCCGCCGAGGGCCAAATTGCGCTCCCGCAGGTACTCGATGTCCTTCATGAAACCAAAGGTGCGTGCGCGGCTGACTTCCTTCACGAATGACGTGGTGGAGAAGTCGATTTCAGCGCTGGAGGTTGCTTTGCTGAACAGCGGATGGTTGAAGTCGATGGAAAACCCAACTTTGAAACCATCAAACGGGTCAAACCTCGCCCATTTGTCGCCGTCGCTGACCATCACTGATTGTTTGATGCGGATGAAGCGCTTGGGTGCGTTCTGTTCTTCCACACCCGCCGATTGAATCAAAAACACGAATGGCCCGGCGGAGCCATCCATGATCGGCACTTCGGCGGCCGACAGATCGATATAAGCGTTGTCGATGCCCAGACCGGCCATCGCTGACAGCAGATGTTCGATGGTCGAAACGCGAACGCCGTTTTCGACCAAGGTCGTCGACAGGCTGGTGTCACCCACACGCTCGGCGCACGCGCGCAGCTCGACCGGTACTTTCAGGTCGATGCGGCGAAACACGATGCCGGTATCCGCCGCCGCTGGTCGCAAGGTCATGTAGACCTTGTTGCCCGAGTGGAGACCGACGCCGGTGGCGCGAATGGCGTTTTTGAGAGTTCTTTGTCTAATCATTGATCGTGCGGTCTCCGAGCGGGAGCGCGTCAAAAGCGTCCGGAGAATACCACACGATTTTTCTGCTGCGGAAGGGAATTTCGCCGCAAACGCCTCATTTTGTCGTTTTTATGCAACAAATTGGCCATAAGCTGGTCGGTAGTTTGCAAAATCTCCTGCACTTGCTCCCGTCTGCGGCTCCGCTGCCTGCAAATGCAGGCAGCGTCTTGCCGCAAACGAATCAGTCGGCTTGGCGGCGCAGGAAGGCCGGAATGTCGAGATAATCCATCGCCCCATCACTGCCCTTGACCGGCCGCGGGGTGGCGACGACAGCGGTGGGCTCCGTCGCCATCGCGGCATAGTCAGGCAATCCGGTAGTGCCGTTGCGAACCAACTTGACCTGCGGCCGCAGGTGCGTCTCGACGCGCTGACTGGCCTCGCCACGGACTGGCTGGCGGTGAGCAACGCGATTCAATCCGGTGGCGACGACGGTGACCCGCACTTCGTCCTTCATGTCGTGATCCAGCACGGTGCCCAACACCACCGT
>JANNWF010000398.1:0-5945 GCA_031408455.1 Pseudoxanthomonas sp.
AGAACGAATACCGTGACAACCACCTTGGCGCCTCTCGGCCGGGGACTGCGCGAGTAGTAAGTGCGATGCAACAGATCTGAACGTGTTGCTCGGTGAAACAGTGGTGCAACGACCATGTTGGCGGCTCGGTACAGGGGGCCCGTGTGCGGAACACGCTTCGGCAGATAGCAGCCTATCCGATGTGCTGGGCTGGCTGCGAGGTGGTCGTTGAAGTGCACGGGTGCGATCACGACTGAACTCCAGCCGGTAGCCGACCCGACGCGAGCAGCAAGTTCGCAAAAATAACGTGAGACCCCGCCAACCTGCTGGATGCTGAAGATCTGGTGGTCGTAGGCGATCGCCTTCACTGAGCACTCATCCATTTCGACCACGCTGCTTGAGCTTGTTGCACGTTGAAACGCGTTGCCGACAGCGCCGAGCGATCAGCACGCTGCCATTCAGCGAATGATCGATAACTGTTCGCAACGCTGCCATCCCCCTCAAACACCCGCGCGAGGTGACAGCGTGGCAATTGCTCGACGCCACGCCATCCGGGCTGGCGCCGATGCGACGATGGCGCCGCGACAGACCAAGCTGCAAGCGACAGCCAAAGCCAGCATCCATCGTGCACTGCGCCAATGACCGCTGTATGCGCGGTGGCGCCACGCGACGTCAGCGAAGGCCGACCAAGCAATGAAAGTGAAAGGAAACCGCCCCACCACCGGATGCAGCCCAAGCGACCGCGCAATTTGGGCATAGCTGGTTGTCGCACCCCCCATTTCTCGATGCACGCAAGTCGAGTCGATCGTGCAGACGCGACCCTTTGACGCGAGTCCCGCAATGTGCAGCCAGTCACCACCCATGACATTGTTGAATGGCAGCAAGCCCCGCTGCGTCTCGGTCCTCGCCAGGCCATAGAAGACCCCGTTGTCGCGCACCCGCCAGAAATAGGCCACGACGCGGCGCCACCACGCGTGCTGTGCGAGCGACAGGCTCTGACCGGGGCCTTTGCCGACACCCCTTTCGTAGTAGTGCGGCACGCCTGCAACGAGCGCCACTCCGGCGTCATCGGCCAGCACGCCAAGGCACAGGCGCACATAGTTCGGATCGATCCAGTCGTCGTCCCCAAGCCACATGAAGTAATCGCCAGTGGCGAGCTGCAGCACCTCCTCGAAATTTCGAGCCGCGCCGACGTTGCTTGACTGTCGAACGTACCGCAGGCGCGGATTGGTCCGCGCTGTCTCGCGGCATGCCTGTTCCGTTCCGTCAGCCGAAGCGTTGTCCGAGACAATGACCTCGATCTGAGGGTGGTCCTGGGCGAGCGCTGAATCGATCGCGCGGCGGACCAGCAAAGCCCGGTTGTATGTCGGGACACCAATGGTCACCAACGGCGCGTTGCCTTTCATGGTGCGAGCACTCTACGCATCGAAGCCATCGCGCGCGCACGCAAACCGGGTGCCGCGGACGCGGCGCCGAGCAGCGCCATAAGGAATGCCCCCGTGAGGAACAGCAGCCACCCCAGCCGGCTGGTCAATTCGGCGGGCTTGAAAGCGCTGAGTAGCGCGAGACCCGCTGCTGCACCGAGGGCTGGCAGCCCCGTGTCGCGCACGTACCAATTCCGCATCTCCGTGGGCAACAGGCGGCGATGCATCAGCGGAATGCCCACGACCACATAGCCGGCATTGAGCGCGATCCAGGCCCACGCCGCGCCAAGGGCGCCGTACAGCGGCACCAACCAAAGGATGGCAGGTACCAGCAAGGCCACAGCGACAAGATTGACTTTGATCGCAAAGGAGGTCCAGCCGTGGGCCAGCTGCAGTTGGTAGGGCACGTGCATCAGGCCATTCAATGCATTGCCCAGCGCAAGCGCCGCCAGGATGGGCCCGGCGGACAGCGCCAACTTGGCGTCGCCGGACCAGGCAAACAGGAGCCCTTCTCCGTGGAACGCAATGAGCAGGGCTACGGGCAGCGTGAAGACCGTCACGGCTTGGGCTGCGTGGTGGTACGACGCCGTCGCGCCAGCCTCGTCGGCACGCGCGACAAGGCTGACCAGGTGCGGATGCAGAGCGGTCGTGATCGGCGCCATGAACAGGTACAGCGCACCCGCCACCGTGGCCGCAAGTGCGTAGTACCCGAAGGCCTCGAGCGTGAGCAGCCGCGACAACAAGATCTTGTCGACCTGCGTCAAGAGCAGTGACAACAGCGTGATGATCGCCATTCCCCTGGCGTAACGCCAAACGTCATACAAGGCCACCCGCGAAAAACCTGCGGGGTTCGGTGCGCGCGGCAACGCGGCGTAGACCCCGCCAGCGATGACGAGTACCGACAGTGCGGAAACCAAGGCCTGCCAGACAAAGAAAGCCCCGATCGTCGGTGACACGAAGGCCAGCACGAGGACCGCGCCAACGCTTCGCAATGTCGCCAGCCCCGCGTTCACGACGTTGTACCAAACCTGTCGCTGCAGACCGAACACCGCGCTGCGGTAGAGCCCTTCGACGAAACGAAGCGCCACGACAAAGGCCATCAGGCCGATTCCGTCGCGCACAACATCGACAGGTAAACGCTCGGCTCGCAGCCAGTCCTGCGCCAGCCACCCAGCGCTCGCCCACAGGACGGCACAGATTGCAATTGCGATAAGGAGGCACACGACCTCGAGGCTGCGCAGGAGGTTGCGGATCGATTGCGCGCTGTGCGCCCCGGCGGTGAACCGCGCCATCTCGCGACCCAGCGTGGGCGACATGCCCGCGTCCAGCAGCGTCAGCCAGGTCTGCAGCAAAGCGAACACCCCGACCAGGCCGTAACTCTCGATGCCCAGGTAGTGGATGTAGACCGGCAGGAATGCCAAGCCCATTGCCGCGCCCCAGGCCTGGCCCAGGAAATTGGCCAGGGCATTGCGCCTCAGCGACACGAACGGCGTTTCAGAACGAAGCCCCAAAACATGGGCGGCACTCACCGAACGCGACGCAGGTAACCGCCGGGCGCCACCGTGATGAGCAGTTTTGCCTCAAGGTCGGTGTCGACTTCGAAGCGATCGTCGGTGGACAGGTACTCAGCGACCGCCGTTTTCGGGTTGTTCCCGACGCTCCATGGCCGCTCGCCTGAGAAGAATCGATCCGGCATGTCCTCCACCACGGTGTCCATGACCACGCAGTAGCCGCCGGCGCAAACCAGGGGCGCATACGCACGGAGCTCGGCCAACACATGGGCGTGCGTGTGGTTCGAGTCGAGCACGACCAAAGCCCGCTTGCCGGCGGAGTAGGACTGCACCTGCGCCACGACCTGCGCGTCGATCGAGGAGCCTTCGACCATGCGCACGCGCTTGCTCATCGGATGCTCAGCAATAGCGTGCCGGTTGTGGGGCCGGATGTCGACGTCGATCCCGAGCACCTCGCCGTGTCCGACCAGTTCGAGTAGCGAGGCGTAGTACAGGATCGACCCGCCGTGGGCGATGCCAGTCTCGATGATCAGGTCAGGACGCACGGCCCAAACAATCTCCTGCATCGCCATCATGTCTTGCGGGAATTGAATGATCGGCCGGCCCATCCACTTGAAGTTGTAGACGTAGCGGTGCGGCGAGGTCTCGCGCAACCAGATGCGCGACAAGGCCTGCACGTCTTTGTCCGCCTTTAGGCCCTCGATCTGGCCGCGCATGTCCTGCTCAAACTGCTCATTCGGATTCATGTAGAAACTCCTTCCAGGAAACAGTGCCTGAACAGATGTAGCGCTCACCTTCGCGGCCGCAGCGGGCGACCAGGTCGAGGGCTGAGACATAGGGCGTGAAGGCGCCGTGGGCCTGCGGATACGGCAGGCATTGGTAATGCATGTACTCGACCCGCACGCCCTGGCGCTCGAACGCGTCATGGTCTAGGTAGCGGGCAGCGCCGTGGCCAGTGATGTAGGCGTCGCCGCCAAGACGCTGCACCACTGCCCGCACCCGCTCGCTGCCGCTGCCGGGCACGGCCAGATCCCGCACATCCACGAAGCGTCGGCCGGCATCGAGCCCGAAGTAGCGGCACAACGCCAATAGGGAGGCACGGGCCAGCGCACCCACGTGGGGATAGTCGGCGCCGTAGACCATACCCGCGAGCCGCAATGCGTCCTCGGCATGCGGCGCGCCCTTGAAACTGCGTTCGAGCAGATCCAGATGAGTGGCTCGCCACTGCGCGCTCGGAGCGGCCTGCACCGCGTCAATGTGTTGCCCGAGGCGCTGGCCCTGCAGCGGCACGCTCATCCAGCGCATGCCCTCGGGCAATTTGATCTGGACCCGGTTGACGAAGCTGCCCTTGGAGAACTGGACATCGTCGTAGTGCACAAAGACATCCGCCAAGCGCACCTGCTCAAGCAGGCCGATCCAGGGAAACAGCATCGACTGAGATATGACAATCCGCATCCCTGCCTCAGTGGCGGGCGGCGCGAACGCCATGGATATTTCCTGCCCGGATACCCTTGGCGACAAGGTTTGTGCTGATCTCGTCAAAAAACGTCAGTGATCCGACGAAGAAGTGCGGTGCACCCTCGGGCCGCACATCCTCAAGCGAACGGATCGAGCGGGCGTAGCCGTCGATGTACTTTCCGCTCCAACTCTGGTTCGAGTCGAACAGTTCGCTGCGCCCAAAGTCACCCACTGCCGCCAGATAAGGCAAACAGCGCAAGGGAACGTAGAAGTGGCAATGGCCACCGAGGTCGGTGTACAGCCGCGCGAACGAGTCAATGCAATTCTTGGCGCGCTCGAAGTAGCCGGGGCAGCCCGGCGCGGGAATTTCGGCGCGGGGTGCGGCGTTGACCTTGCGGGCGCTCACGTGGAACGTATTGCCATAGGTTCCGCGACCCACCTCAATCTGCGCGAAGCCAGCGGCTGCGAGGATCAGGTGGATGGAGCGCTCTGTGAACATGTTCACGTGCTGATGCTCCAGCATGGAGATGTCGCCCCGCGCGATCGACTGGGTCGAATTGGTGGTGGCAAAGCAGAATGTGCCGCCGGGCTTGAGAGCCCGGAACACATTGCGCGAAAATGCCAGCACCGCGCCGACATGCTCGAACACGTCGTTGGAGAAGATCAAATCAGCTTCGGCATTCAGGGCGTCGGCGTCGAAAAACTCATTGATCAGATCGAAACCCAGCCGCTCGCTCCAACGCAGCGAATACTCCGAAGGGTCGATCCCAGTCACCTGCCATCCCTGTTCTCGCATGAACATGATGCTGAAGCCCGCGCCACAGCCGATCTCGAAAATTTTGCGCGGCTTCGCCGACTGGGCCGCCGCCAGGAAGAAGCTGTTGACGCTCGACCCATAGGTGTGAATCTGACCGGACTCCGGATTGATGAAGCCGATGTTGGCATTCTGGCGGTAGGCAAGGTCCAGACACGCCTGCTCGTCGCGTGTCAGCTCGAGCTCGAGATAGTCGAACTCGACATTGCACTTCAGCCGGACCGGCATGCGCTGCGCAATTCCCGGAAAGGCCTCGACGCCTGAGCCAAGGCGCCAGTAGAAGGGCATCGCGGCAATTTCAAGACAGTCGGCTTGCGCAGTCCAGTGCGGCTTCATGCGCAGCTCCGATGGTCTGATGGGAGAAAAACACACCCTTGTCGGTGCGCATGCCCACGGCATGCAGCAATTCGAACCCTGACTGCCGACGCAGCCGGTCGATGGCGTCATCCAGCCGGCGCGCATTGTTCAGCGTGGGACTGGGGATCTTCAGGCTGCGCGGCAACGCGTATCCGTCGAGCACCTCCAATCCAGGCAGCACCTGCGGCAGCTCCGCTGCAATAGTCTCGCGATCGGGCGGGCGGCCGGGCTCGTGCAAAACCTCGACCGCAACCATCTCGTCCAGATGCGGGATGCGCTCAAAGTTGTAGGCCGCGTAATTGACAATGCGGCTTGAAACCAACTCCTCTGACTGGCACAAGACGTAATAGGCGGGAAGAGCCGCAGCCGCAAGCTGCCGGATCTTGAAGTAGAGGATCGACA
>JANNWF010000399.1:0-18484 GCA_031408455.1 Pseudoxanthomonas sp.
ACAACGCAATCTACCAATGCCTGCCAGTGCCGGCCCTCAATGCCGCCGGCCGCGCTGGGGTGAGGCGGATTCAACTCACCGCGTCAGGCGGACCATTCCGCGGCTGGTCGCGCGAGGCCTTGGCCAATGTCACACCAGCGCAGGCCTGCAAGCACCCACGCTGGTCGATGGGTCAGAAGATTTCGGTCGATTCTGCCACCCTGATGAACAAGGGCTTGGAAGTCATCGAGGCGCACTGGCTGTTTGCTGCGCCCGTCGAGGCGATCGAAGTGGTGGTGCATCCGCAAAGCATTGTCCATTCACTGGTTGACTACGCCGATGGCTCGTCGCTTGCTCAGTTGGGCTTGCCAGATATGCGAACCGCGCTCGCTTGCGGCTTGGCGTGGCCTGAGCGCATCGATGCCGGCGTCGCGTCGCTGTCTTTGATCGAACTGGGCCGGCTGGATTTCGAAGCGCCGAATCGTGACGCATTTCCGTGTCTCGACCTCGCTTACCGCGCATTGCGTAGCGGCGTCGCCGCTTGCACGGTGTTGAACGCTGCCAACGAAGAGGCGGTTTCAGCATTCCTTCAGGGCCAAATCGCTTTCCTCGACATCCCGCGCGTGGTCGAAGGTTGTCTTGACATGGAAGCTGGCGTCGCTTCAAGCAGCCTCGCGGATCGGCTCGAACTCGACGCGCAAACGCGTCGGCGGGCGCAGGCTTGGATCACTCAATGCAGCGCGCCCGGCGTGCCAAGAGCCCCCGCATGATCCACCGCCGCTCACCATCACTACTCGATACAAGGACACTCGGTCATGGCTGACGTGGTTGGCTCGGTCTGGTGGCTCATCGTGAGCCTCGGCGTGCTGGTGACCTTTCACGAGTTTGGCCACTTCTGGGTCGCTAGGCGCTGCGGCGTGCGCGTGCTGCGGTTTTCGGTCGGTTTCGGAAGACCACTTTGGAAGCGCATCGGCAAGGACGGCACCGAATACGTGATCGCAGCGATACCGTTGGGCGGCTACGTCAAAATGCTGGACGAGCGCGAAGGGGATGTATTGCCGGAGGACAGGCAGCAAGCCTTCAACACCAAGCCGGTGGCGCAACGCATCGCCATTGTTGCGGCCGGGCCCATCTTCAATTTGCTGCTGGCGCTACTGTTGTTGTGGGCAATGTTCATCATCGGCAAGGGTGACTTCGCGCCTCTCGTTGGACGCGCCACCGGCGTTGCCGCCGAAGCGGGCCTGCGCACCGACGACCGTCTGCTGACAATCGATGGCGTGACCATGGATACGTGGACGCATGCCGGCATCAGCCTTTCCGCTGCCGCCTTGGATCGGCGTTCGGTTGAATTGACAGTCATGGATGCGTCGCAGACGGTGCGCGAGTTGCGCCTTGATCTATCGGGGCTTGCAGACTCGTTCAGAGAGGAAACCGCACTCCGCGACATTGGCCTGTTGCCGCGTCAGGTTTTGCTCGACCCAGTGATCGGTGGCTTGGCCGCAGAAGGCGCAGCTGCCGCGGCGGGACTGATGGTCGGCGACCGGATCTTGAGTCTGGATGGCGAGACGGTTGATTTCTGGGACGCGGTGCCACGCATCTTGCAAGCTCGACCTGAGCCCGGCTCGCCGGTGCAGGTGAAAATAGCCCGTGGTGCTGACCGCCTCAGCTTCGATATCAGCCCTCAAAATCAAACTCTGGATGGGGTAACGCGCTGGCGCCTAGGAATCGAGCCCCCGCGCACCGAGGTCGCGCATGACGCGCTGCTGCAATTTGGTCCGCTGGACGCAGTCGGCGCATCGGTTCGCGAAACGTGGCGGCTGACCGAGGCCACCTTTGGCATGCTGTGGCGGATGGTGAAAGGCGCAGCATCGCTGCAAAATATTTCCGGACCGATCACGATCGCCCAATACGCCAATGCTTCCGCGCAAATGGGCCCGGCTTGGTTCCTATTTTTCCTCGCCGTGCTCAGCTTGAGTCTGTGCATCATGAACCTGCTGCCAATTCCGATCTTGGACGGCGGACACCTGCTGTATTACCTTATCGAGGTTATCAAGGGCAGTCCGGTAAGCGAGCGAGCGCTGGCCACTGGGCAGTTTGTCGGGCTGGCGATGCTTGGTTGCTTGATGAGTCTGGCTTTTTACAACGACATACTGCGCTTGGTGAACTAACCCGACCATGCCTTCCCGCACGCTTTCGCTATTCGGCGACGCGTGTCTCGCGCTTCACTTTTTGCTTTCGGACGTGACGATGAAACGTATCGCCGCCTTGGTTTTGCTTGCACTGGCTGCCGCCTCACCGCAGGCCAATTCGCAAGCTCTGAACTTTGACACCTTTACCGTCGCCGACATTCGCGTCGACGGCCTGCAACGCATCTCCAACGGCACGGTGTTTACCTACCTGCCGATTGAACGCGGCGATCAGATGGACCGCAGCCGCGCGCAACAGGCCATCCGCGCGCTGTTCAAGACCGGCTTCTTCAGTGACGTGGCCTTATCACGGCAGGGCAACATTCTGGTGATCACGGTCATCGAGCGGCCGGCCATCAACACCCTGACCTTGGCTGGCAACAAAGATCTGAAGACCGAAGACTTGACCAAGGGTCTGGCCGACATCGGCTTGGCCGAAGGCGAAACGTTTGACCGACTCAACCTGCAGCGGGTCACGCAGGAGCTTACTCGGCAGTACAACAATCGCGGCAAGTACAACGTCAAGATCACCCCGCAGGTGACCGAGCTCGACCGCAACCGCGTCGACTTGACGATTACCGTTGCCGAAGGCAAAGCGGCCAAGATCAAGCACATCAACCTGGTCGGCAACGAACAGTTTGAAGATGAAGAGATTCTCGACGGCTGGGAGTCCTCCGAAAGCAATTGGCTGTCCTGGTACCGCCGCGATGACCAGTATTCGCGCGAAAAGCTGTCTGGCGACTTGGAAAAGCTTGGCGCGTTCTACCTCGACCGTGGCTATGTCGATTTCAATATCGAGAGCACCCAAGTCTCGATCACGCCCGACCGTCGCGACATGTTCCTCACCGCCAATGTCACCGAAGGTCCGGTGTACAGCATCAATGACGTCAAGGTCACTGGTGACACCATTGTGCCGGTGGAGCAAATCGAGGCGCTGGTGCTGGTGCGCAAAGAGCAGATTTTCTCCCGCCGCTTGCTGGAGCTGACTTCAGAGTCGGTGATTGCGGTGCTGAGCAACGTCGGCTACGCGTTCGCCAACGTCACCCCGATCCCCACCATCGACCGTGAAGGCAAGAAGGTCGACGTCAATTTTTTTGTCGAGCCAGGCAAGCGCGTGTATGTGCGCCGCATCATCTACAAGGGCAATACGCGGACCTCTGATGAAGTCATTCGTCGTGAGATGCGCCAGTTCGAAGGCAGCTGGTATTCGCAGGCGGCGATTGACCGCTCGAAGGTTCGTTTGCAACGCCTCGGCTTTTTTGAGGAAATCGAGATCGAAACGCCGGAGGTGGCCGGTACCGAAGACCAAGTTGATGTGGTCATCAGCATGAAGGAGCGCTCGTCGGGCAGCTTTACCTTTGGCTTGGGCTATTCGCAGCTATCGGGCCTGATCACCTCGGTCTCGGTCACCCAGAACAACTTCTTCGGTACTGGCAATCGCGTCGGCTTTACGGTGCAGAACAACGACTTCGTCAAGCGCATCGATTTTTCCTATCTCGATCCGTATTTCACCGACGACGGCGTCTCGCTGGGTTACAACGTGATCTACCGCGAACTGGATCAGGGCCAAGCCAACATCGCCAGCTTCACCACCAATAACGGTGCCTTCCAGGCGGTGTTTGGCGTGCCGCTAACCGAATCCGACACGGTCGGTTTGGTGCTTGGCATCGACCGCAATCAGATTGATACCTTTGCTGGGCTTACCCCGGATCCGTTCATCGACTACATCGATGCACTCGGCAAGCGCACCTTCAACGCTTGGCGCGCCGAGATATCGTGGGCCCGCGACACCCGCAATGCGTTCTTCAATCCCACCAGCGGAACCTATCAGCGGGTCTCGGCCGAGATCACCCTGCCCGGCTCGACCATCGAGTACTACAAGCTCAATTATCAGTTCGCTCGCTACTGGTCCCTGCACCGAAATGTGGTTCTGCTGAGCGCTGCTGAACTCGGCTATGGCGACTCCTACGGCGACGATTCCATCCGTGACATTCCGCTGCTGATAACCAATCCGGCGGATCCGGATGGCCCCTTGATTCCCGAACTTGATGCCAACGGCAACCCGCTGTTCCGGCGGGTGGTGGCTGAAGGACTGCCGTTCTTCGAGAATTTCTACGCTGGCGGCGTGCGCTCGATTCGCGGCTTTGAAGACAACACCTTGGGACCGGTATTTTTCTCGGAATTCAACCCGACCTTCCGGCAACCGTTGGGCGGAGCGTTGAAGACCACCGGCACCTTGGAGTTGATCTTCCCGAATCTGCTGGACACCTCGACCGCGCGAGTGTCGACCTTTCTCGACTTCGGCAACGTGTTCGCGTCGACGGATGATTTTTCCGCCAGCGAGTTCCGCGCCTCGGTGGGTATCGCCTTGCAGTGGCAGGCGCCGATTGGGCCGATTATTCTCAACCTCTCTACGCCAGTGAAGAAAAAAGATGGCGACGAGGTTGAGCGCCTGCAATTCACCTTCGGTACGCAGTTCTAGGCGGCACGTCGCGGCCAACGGCAAGCGGCGGCTACCGAAATGAAGTTATCGGCATGAGCAGCCGCTGCCTGCGAAGCGAAGGCTGGCCGCAGGCCCGCTGGCTGCGGGTGGTCGTGGTGGCATTGTCGGTGCTGATTTCGCCGACTTGTGCGCATGCCCAGCAGCCGGCAGCAACGGCGATCGTGTACGTCGATATGCAGCGGCTGATCGATAGTGCACCACAGGTGGTGCAGGGCCGTGCTCGCTTGGCTCAAGAGTTCGCCGCTGCCGACGCCAAGCTCAAGCAAGATCAACAGCGGCTGGACACACTGGAAAGTGGCGCTGGCGGCACCGCCTCGGCACCGTCAGAGGAAGCACTTGTCGAAGCCCAAGCCTTGCGCCGATCCATTGAACGCAGTCGGGCGCGCTTGAACGACGAACTGGCGACGCGCGTGCAGCAGGAGACTGACAACGCGTGGCCGTTGATCGAGGAAGCGGTGGCTGACTACGCTCGCGAGCAAGGCTTTGATCTGGTTCTGCCGGGACCTGTGCTGTATGCGTCGGGTCGGATCGACATCACCGACCGCGTACTGGATCGCTTGCGGCAAACCGCCGAGAGTTCACCGCCGTGACCGCACCATCGCCCAGGCTTGGCGAACTGGCGCAGCGCTTTGGACTTGAGTTGCGAGGCGATCCGGACTTTCGGGTTGACGGAGTCGGCACGCTCGAAACTGGCAGTCACAAGCAACTCGGATTTCTTGCTAATCCGCGCTATCGCGGCGCACTCGCCAGCACGCAGTTGGGCGTCGTTGTGCTGGCCCCACCCGATCTGGCGCACTGCCCAACGGCGGCGTTGATCGCCAAAAATCCGTACGCGATGTACTCGCGAATCGCGGCGCTGTTTGAGCATCGCCCGGCAGCGAATGCTGGTGTGCATTACACGGCAGTGATCGATCCGACGGCCGAGATTGATCCCAGCGCCAGCATCGGCCCACTTTGCGTCATCGGTGCACGCAGCCAAGTGGCAGCCAACGTCGAGCTTGGGCCCGGTTGCATCATCGGCGAGGACTGCTGCATTGGTGCTGATAGTCGACTGGTGGCACGAGTGACCTTGGTGACTCGGGTCACGCTTGGAAAACGTGTCCTGATTCATCCGGGCGCTGTACTTGGCGCCGATGGCTTTGGCTTGGCCTTCGATCTAGGACAGTGGTTGAAGGTGCCGCAACTTGGCGGTGTCGTCATTGGCGATGATTGCGAAATCGGTGCCAACACCACGATTGATCGCGGCGCGCTTGAAGACACTGTCCTGGAAGCCGACGTACGCCTCGACAACCAGATCCAGATCGGCCACAACGTGCGTATCGGCGCGCACACCGCGATGGCTGGCTGCTGCGCCGTGGCGGGCTCGGTACGCATTGGCAGCCACTGTCTGATTGCCGGTGGCGTCGGCATCGCCGGCCATCTCACTATCGACGACCGCGTCACCGTGCAAGCGATGAGCCTGGTCAGTCATTCATTACGCGGCCCGGCAGAGTACGCTTCCGGCATTCCGGTGCAGGAAAGCCGCCTTTGGCGGCGCACCGTGGCGCGGCTTAGACGCCTGGATGCCAGCACCCGCCGAACCAGTCAATCCAATCAGGAAGATGACACCCCATGAGTACCGAGCAAGCCATCAAGCTACCGGTCGATGTAATCCGCATCCAGGCCATGCTGCCCCACCGCTTCCCGTTTCTGCTGGTTGATCGGGTGGTCGAACTGGTGCCGCATACCCGTATTCGCGCGATCAAGAACGTCACCTTCAACGAACCGTTTTTCCAAGGCCACTTTCCGGGTCATCCGGTGATGCCGGGCGTGCTGGTGATCGAGGCGATGGCGCAGGCTGCAGGTTTGTTGACCCAGTTGTCCGAGGGCGAAAAGACCGACGGCGAACGGCCCATGTTTTATCTGGTCAAGGTCGACAATGCGCGCTTTTCGCGCACCGTGGTGCCGGGCGATCAACTGAGCCTTGAAGTCAGTTTGATGCGCATGCGCCGCAACATGGGCCAATACGCCTGCGCGGCCAAGGTTGACGGCGTGGAAGTCGCCAGCGCGGAGATTTTGTGTGCCAAACGGAGCAGCTCAACCGAGCCCAGCGTTGCGGACAAGCAGGGTGGAGCGACTGAGCGGAGCGGCGCGTGATCGGCGCCGGCGCGGGAATTCACTCCAGCGCAGCGGTTGATCCATCAGCACGGATCGGCGTGGGCGTCAGTGTCGGCCCGTTCACGGTGATCGGTGCCGATGTCGAAATCGGCGATGGCTGCGCAATTGGTCCGCATGTCGTGATTGAGGGACCCACCACGTTGGGGCGCAACAATCGCGTGCATGCCTTTGCCGCGCTTGGCGGTGAGCCGCAAGACAAGAAGTATTCTGACCAACCCACTCGGTTGGTGATTGGTGATGGAAACACGATTCGCGAGTTCGTCAGCATCAACCGCGGCACCGTGGAAGACAACAGCATCACCCAATTGGGCGATGACAATTGGATCATGGCCTACGTCCACATCGCCCATGACTGCGTTGTTGGCAACCACACGATTTTTGCCAACGCCGCGTCGCTGGCGGGTCACTGTCGCGTCGAGGATTACGCCATCCTCGGCGGCTTCTCGTTGATCCACCAGTTTTGTCAGATTGGTGCGCATGCGTTCACTGCGATGGGCAGCGTCATCAATCGCGACGTGCCGCCCTTTGTCACCGTCGCCGGCACCTATGCCGAGCCGCACGGCATCAATTCCGAAGGTCTAAAGCGACGCGGCTACGACAGCAAGCGGATCATGGCGATCAAGCGCGCCTACAAGACCCTCTACAAGTCAGGATTGTCGCTGGCCGAGGCTCGCGCGCAACTGGCGCAGGCGGCGATTGAGATGCCCGACATCCAGCAGATGATCGACTTCATTGACCGCAGCCAGCGGTCCTTGATTCGCTGAGGGGTTGAGCCGCTGGTGTGATGGGCCCCTAGATAGTGGTGCTTAGCTCCTCCAATTTTCGGCGGCGACCAATTTCTCCCCTCTCCCGCACGCGGGAGCGGGGCTCCAAGCGCGAGATTGATCGCGTCGCCGCGCCTTTTCATAGATTTGGGCTCTTCCCATGAATGGCGACACCGCCCGCCCGATCCGAATCGCGTTAATCGCGGGAGAAACCTCCGGGGATTTGCTGGCGGCCGACCTCGCTCGCCGTTTGCGCGACCGTTATCCCGACGCAGAAATGGTTGGCGTCTGCGGACCCGCCATGCGTGAAGCGGGCGTCGACGCTTGGTACGACTGCGCCGAACTGGCGGTGATGGGGCTCGCCGAAGTCTTGCGCCATTTGCCGCGGCTATTGCGCCTGCGTAACGCGTTGCGAAAGCGCCTGCTGGCATGGCGACCGGATGTGTTGATCGGCATCGATGCCCCAGACTTCAATCTCGGCCTTGAGCGCTTCATGAAGCGCGCCGGCATCAAGACCGTGCATTACGTGAGTCCATCGGTCTGGGCGTGGCGGCAAGGCCGCGCAGCGCGCATCGGTGCCAGCGCTGATCGAGTGTTGTGCCTGTTTCCGATGGAACCTGCGATCTACGCCGCCCACGGTGTCGACGCTCGCTTTGTGGGCCATCCTCTAGCCGATCAATTTCCGTTGCAGCCCGACCGCGCAGCCGCGCGTGCGTTGCTGGGCATCGCCGATGATGCCTGCGTGCTGGCGGTGCTGCCGGGCTCACGATTGGGCGAAATCCGCCGTATTGGACCCGCATTTGTAGGGGCCATCGCTCTGCTCAACCAAGATCCAAGCGGGCTTAGCTTCATTGCACCGATGGCGACCGCCGCCTGCCGCGAGGCCTTTACGAATCAGGGCGGCAGCGCGCACTGCCAACTGGTCGATGGCCACGCGCGCGAATGCATGATCGCTGCAGACGTTGTGCTGCTGGCATCTGGCACAGCCGCGCTGGAAGGCTTGTTCGCCAAGCGACCGCTGGTGGTGGCGTACAAGGTGTCGGCGCTCACGCATTGGCTGGTGCGCACGTTTGGATTGCTGAAGACCAAACTGCTCAGCCTACCCAACGCCTTGGCCGGCGAGATGCTGGTGCCGGAGGTGTTGCAAGACGACTGTACTCCGCCGCGTTTGGCGGCTGAGGTGCAACGCTGGTTGGACAATCCGGCGGCCGTCGCCGCACTGCAGCCGCGCTTTCTCGCGATTCACCAATCGTTGCGTTGCGATGCCTCAATGCGTGCCGCCGAGGCAATCGCTGAGCTGATCGACCGATGAGTACGCCGTACCGTCCGATCACCCCAGACGCCGGTATTGCGGGCGTGGATGAGGCCGGTCGTGGTCCGCTCGCTGGCCCGTTGATGGTGGCTGCGGTCGTGCTCGATCCCGCGCGGCCCGTGCATGGTATCGATGACTCTAAGCGCCTCACGGAGGCGCGGCGGGAAGCGCTGTTTGATCGCATCATCGAGTCCGCGCTGGGCTGGCATATCGAGCGCATCGAGCCCGCCGAAATTGATCGCATCAACATCTTGCAAGCCACCCTCAATGGCATGCGCGATTGTTTGCGCCGATTGAACTCGACGCCCGCGCTCGCCTTGATTGACGGCAATCGTCTGCCACTCAACCTGCCCTGCGCCGCGCGCGCGATTGTTCGAGGCGACGCCTTGGAACCTGCCATCGGCGCGGCATCGATACTGGCCAAAGTCAGTCGTGACCGCGCCATGCGAGTCTTGCATCGCGACTATCCAGGCTATGGTTTTGATCTGCACAAAGGCTATCCAACGGCCCTGCATCTGCAGCGATTGAACGAACTAGGGCACTGCCCCGCCCATCGCTTGAGCTATGCACCGGTGCGCCGCGCGACCGCGCTGAGCTTGCTTTTACGCTGAGCTTCGAGGTCGCCAAACCAAACCCTCGCTGAAGATTTCTGAAGCCGAAAGTCATGCAGTGACTTTTGGCGCAATGTATTCCTGTCACCTCACGCTCACAGTGCGCATCACACCTGCACTGATTGTCCACCGCGTAAGGAATGACCATGAGCCTGACCATCCCGCTGCACCTCAACCCACAGAATCTGCAGCCGTTCCGCAGCGCATGGGAGGCTGCCAGCAGCAACGCTGCCGCGCTCACCAAGGACGTCATTGATCGCTGCAAGCACGTCGACCTGCAACAGGTTCCCGCTTCGTTGCAGTCGCGCATTGGCCAGGTCAGCGCGATTGCTCACCTGCTCAGCGACGGCAACTGGTTGATCGACAGCAACACCCGCCAAGGTCTCGCAGGCGCTCTGTTGTACTTCGACAATGCCGACGATCTGATTCCAGACAACGACCCGCGTTTCGGCATGCTGGACGACGCCATCGTGATCGAACTGGCTCTCCATGAGCATCGCGAATCGTTCGCCGCATGGCGGGACTACCGCGCCTTTTGTGGCGCACATCGCGAGCTAGGCCCCATCAGTGCCGTCGAGTGGCGCGAAGTCTCAGCCAGTATCGCCTCCCGTCAGCGCTCGCGCAGCTTCGTCAGTCATCGCTATGGCAGCAGCGATCAACGCTCGTGCTTCCAGATGTTGAACCCGCTGCCGCGGATTGATCTCAACTGAGTGTCTTGAGTGAATTGCTTGCTCGCCGCTGCATTGCGGCAAGTTCGCGCCCGGCGGCCTGTCGGGCTTTCCGGGTCGGGATGGACTTCGACGAAGCGAGATCAGTCTTCTGACAATTTGCCGGCCAATAGCTCATCTATCGGCCGAGAATTGGCCCAACCCGATGCGGCAGAATCAAGACCTCCTTACACGGATTTGCAGGCGGCCCATCTAGCGTGCGACTAGCCGACACAGTCTTGAGCCGAAGTGCAATTGGCGCCAATGGCTGCCGGAATCTTCAATTTGGTCGGCGGGCTTGGCAGATGGCGGTGCGCGAGGGCTAAATGGCGGTTATGAAGGTCGGCAGGCGCTCGACCAGGTTTCAATCTGAACCATGCGTTCTTGGCGATGCAACCTGCGATGACCGAACCAAGTTCAGCTGCCGATCTTTCGAGCCGTTGGCGGCAGTCCGCAGTGCGGCCCTTCGCAGCATTGTTCGCCTGTATCGCAATTCTCGTTGGTGTCTTGAGCTGGCTGCTGCTGAGCGCGTCTGCGGAAGGCAGCACGAAACCTGTTTCAGGCTTCGTGCTGGTCGCTTGGATAAGCTTGATCCTGACCGCCCTGGGTGTTTGGTTGTGGCTCGTGGCGCTGACCCGCAGAGAAGCCCTGCGCGTCAGCGAGCCGCTGGTACGTCTGGCGCGGGCGCTTGCGGCTATCGAGATCGGTACGTCCAGCGGCGCGCGCCTGCCGCCGGTGCCAAGCAGCACAGCGCGCGATTGGGTCGAGCTCTACGGCGTGATCGAACTCAGCTTTCAACGCGTCGAAACACTTTTGATGAGCGAGAGGCGAGCGGCCGACACTCTGGAAGCGTCCAATCGCACGTTGGCGGCGGAAGCAGAGGCGCGCGAGAATTATCTGGAGAAGCAAACAAAACGTCTGCAGGAAGCGATGAGCGCGACCTGGCAAGCCGCAGAAGCCAAGACGCGGATGCTGACCAATACCAGCCATGAAATCCGCACGCCCCTGAACGGCATCATCGGCACCACCGAGCTGCTGCTGCGCTCGCAGCCGCTCAGTGACTCGCAACGCGGTTTGCTGAGGACCCAACTCGGTGCCGCGGAAGCCCTGTTGGCCCTGGTGGATGACATCCTGCAGCTTGGGCAAGCGTCCAGCGGATTGACCTTGCAGCCGGTACCCTTCGACGTGGCCGCCGAGGCGGCGATGGTGTGTGGCGCATTGCAGCCTTTGGCTGGATCGCGTCAGATCGGTCTGCGGGTCGAGATTCCGCGCGAGCTGCACGCCGCCCGCATCGGCGATCGCGCGCGTATTCGGCAAATCATGATGGGTCTGGTGGGCAACGCCTTGAAGTTCACCGAGCATGGCGAAGTGGTGTTGGAGCTTGACGACAGCGAAGATCTCGCCTTGCTCATTCGCGTGCGAGACAGCGGCATCGGCATTCCGGCTGACCAGTTTTCGCGCATCTTCGACGCCTTCTATCAGGTCGAATCGCAACACAGTCGGCGCTTCGCCGGCACCGGCTTGGGACTCGCGATCGTCAACGAAGTCGTCAAGGCGATGGATGGTCGGATCACTGTCGAAAGCACGCTGGGCGTTGGCTCCACATTTTGCGTGCAACTTCCATTGGAGTTCGCCGATCCATCGACGCTCGCGGTGCCAGTCGAGTCCAACTACGACAGGCAGATGCAAAGCAACCTGCGCGTGCTGGTCGTTGACGATATCGAGATGAATCGCGAACTGCTGGACTTGCAGGTCAGTTCGCTGGGGGCCACCACCACCACCGCCGAAAGCGGCATGCGCGCCATCGAACTGTTGGCTGAGAACACGTTTGACCTGGTACTGCTGGACTGCCAGATGCCCGAATTGGATGGCTACCAAACCGCTCGCCGCATTCGTGCTCGGTGGCCGCAAAGCCCGTTGCGGATTGTCGCGGTCACCGCGCATGCCCAGCCGGGCGAGCGCGAACGCTGCCTGCGTTCGGGCATGGACGACTACATCGCCAAGCCGGTCGCAATGGCCACTCTGGAGCGATTGCTGGCAACAACTCCGGTGGCGAGCACAACCCCATGATGCACCTGGCAAGCAACGTCGTATGCTGCGTTCCTCGCATTTGCATGCACCTCCGTAGGACCTCCTAAGTGTCTGAGGTGACACCGCTTAGTTTGCTGATTCGCAAGGCGCAGGCCACGCTGGCAGTGACCGCGCTGCTGGCTCTCGCAAGCGGAATACTGATCGCTGCGACGCAATCGGCTTTAACGACTGCTACGTTGTTGCCGCTGCTCGCCACTGTGGCGGCGATGGTGATCGGCGGCGGCTGGGCCATTGGCAGGATGTTGCGCCGCCAACTGCGCGCCCGCTTTGCTGCCGTCAGCGCACTGGTAAAGCGTGGCGAGAGTACTGGCACGGGCAGCACTGCCTGGACTGCGACCGGGGACACAGATATTGATCGGTTGGCCAACCTGGTAATCACCCAGAGCGAGGAGATCGCCGGTCACCAGCGCGGCCTCGACTATGTCGCCACTCACGATGCTTTGACCGGACTCGGCAATCGTCGCTATCTCGGCGAGCGTCTTGCGCAGGCGCTCAATCACACCCGCAACCACCCACAAATTTCCATCAGCCTGATGTTGGTCGATGTCGATGGCTTCAAGCTGATCAACGATGGTCTCGGCCACGCCGCCGGTGATGCCGCCTTGTGTGAGGTCGCCAAGCGGCTACGTACCTTGCTGCGTCCTGACGACGCCTTGGCGAGACTCGCTGGCGACGAGTTTGCTCTGCTGTTGTACGACCTGCGCGCAAGCGATGCCGGCGAGCTTTTCAGCAGACTCCAAAAATGCGTGGCGCTGCCCATCAATCTCGACCGCCGCACCATGAACCTCGGCCTATCCGCCGGTATCGCCGAAGGCGTAAGCGGGATGACGGCTCACGACTGGCAACGCCGGGCCGATCTCGCCATGCTCGCCGCCAAGCGCGAGGGTCACAATCGGCTGGTCGCATTCCGCGACAGCATGCAAACCGACGCCGCCCGCCAACTGCTACTGGAGCAAGCGCTGCGCCTCGCAGTCGCCAATGACGATTTGCAGGTGCACTTCCAACCCGTGATCGACGGCCGCAATGGCCACGTGCTGGGATTGGAGGCCTTGTGTCGCTGGACGCACGATGGCGAAGTGGTCGCACCGCTTGAGTTCATTCGCGTGGCCGAAAGCAGTTCGCAGATCAGCAGCCTCGGCCGCGCCGTGCTAGCGGGTGCCTGCCGAGCCTTGGCCGGACTTCGACACCGCCACCCGCGTTTACGTTGCGGCGTCAATCTCTCGATCGGCCAGTTCGTCGATGGCGATATCGAAGCCGATTTGCTCGCCGCCGTGGGCGCGGTCGGGCTGCCACTCAATGCCTTGCGGCTGGAAATCACCGAAAGTCTGGTTGCCACCCATGAGTCTGGCATCGTCCCATTGATGCATCGCCTGGTCGAGCGAGGCGCCGAATTCTGTCTGGATGATTTCGGCACCGGCTTTTCGTCGCTGGATCGCCTTCGGCAATTACCCATCAAGGGCCTCAAGATCGACCGCAGTTTCGTCACCCCGCTGCAGCAGGGTGATGAGGTGATGGTGCGGCATATCGTCGCGCTCAGTCGAGATCTTGGTCTCGACACCGTGGCCGAGGGCGTCGAAACGGAGGACGAACGCCGCCGCTTGTGTGAGATTGGCTGCCCAGCGATGCAGGGCTTTTTGCTAGCGCGGCCGATGCCGGCCAACGAGCTATCTGCCTGGCTTGAACACCGCGTGGTCAGCGGCTAGGCGCTGAGAGATTGGCTGGCCTGCGCTAGAATTCCGCCATGGCTACGCTTCCTTTCTCCGCATCCCGCTTTCATGATTGCGCGCGGCAGCTCATCGAGCTGACACGGGTGTTGTCTGCGCGTGGCTGGACACCTGCGACCAGCAGCAATTTTTCGATGCGCATTGATGATCGCCACGCCGCCATCACCGTGTCCGGGCGCGACAAAGGTCGCTTGACCGAAGCGGACTTCATGGCCGTCGATTGGAAGGGGCAAGGCGTTGCAACCGAGCAACGCTCGTCTGCAGAAACCTTGCTGCACACCCAGCTTTACCGCCGATTTCCTGACATCGGCTGCGTGCTGCATACGCACTCACGTGCGCAAACCGTGGCCTCATTGTTGTACGCCGACAGCGGCCACCTGCGGCTGGCGGGGTTTGAGCTGTTGAAGGCACTGGCCGGCAATGACAGCCACCATGCCGTGGTTGACATTCCCGTGCTGTCGAACTCGCAAGACATGCCCTCGCTGGCAGCGGCGGTCGATCTGCATCTGGATGCCGGTTGCCGCTGGGGCTATCTCATCGCCGGCCACGGGCTTTACGCGTGGGGCCGCGATGGAGCCGAGGCGATGCGTCACATCGAAGCCATCGAGTTCATGATCGACTGCGAACTTGAACTTCACCGATTGGATCCGCACCGATTAGATCCGCACCGATTGGATCCGCGACGTCTGCGTTCGCACATCTCCTGAGTCCTGTCCAAATATGAGCCAACAGCAACGCCCATGAGCCGACTGCGAATTTTTGCCGAGCAAACGCCGGCCGAAGCCGAATTTTCTACCTTGGATTGCGCGGTGATCGCCGAGCATTTGGCGGGCGTTGGCATCCGCTTCGAACGGTGGTCGGCGGCAACACCCGTCGCCGATGGCGCGACGCCTGACAGCGTGATCGCCGCCTACCGATCTGACATTGATCGCCTGCTGGGTGAACGCGGTTACCAAGCCTTTGACGTGATCAGTCTGCATCCCGAACATCCGGATCGCGAGCAGCTGCGCGCCAAGTTTCTCAACGAGCACACGCATGCCGAGGACGAAGTGCGCTTCTTTGTGGCCGGCTCAGGCTTGTTCACTTTGCACCTTGGCGAACGGGTGTTCGAAGTCCTTTGTGAGCGAGGTGATTTGATCGCTGTGCCGGCCGGTACACGGCACTGGTTTGACATGGGCCCGGCACCCCGCTTTACCGCGATCCGCATCTTCACCAATCCCGCCGGTTGGGTCGCCAACTTCACTGGCGAAACCATCGCGCAACGGTTTCCGCGCTACGAGCCCGAGGCCGCTTGAGTTGGATTGTGGCGATCATTCTCACTGACATCGAAGGCACTACCAGCAGCATTTCCTTCGTCAAGGACGTGTTGTTTCCGTATGCACGCGCGGCCTTGCCGATGTTTGTTCGCGAGCATGGCCAGCAGCCCGAGGTTCGAAAATGGCTGGATGTTGCGGCGCGCGAGCTGCCTTCGGACAGTGCGCATGATGACGCCGCCATCGTTCTGCTATTGCAGAACTGGATCGACGCCGACCGCAAGCACACCGCCCTGAAGGCGCTGCAAGGTCTGCTGTGGCAGGACGGCTATGCCAGCGGCGAATACCGCGCCCACGTCTATGCCGATGCCACCCAGTCCTTGCGTGGCTGGCACACGGCCGGACATCGCCTGTACGTGTATTCGTCGGGCTCGGTAGCCGCACAGCGCCTCTTCTTTGCTCACACCGAAGCAGGTGACTTGCTGCCATTGTTCAGCGGCCACTACGACACCGAAATCGGAGGCAAGCGCGAAGCCAGCAGCTACGCCCGAATTGCAGCCGACTTGCAGGTCGCACCCGACCAAATCGTGTTTTTGTCTGACATCGTGGAAGAACTCGATGCCGCCCGCACCGCTGGCATGCGGACGCTGCTAGTGGATCGACGCGAGGACTATCCCATTCCCCGCGAAGGCGCAGCGGCGCACGAACATCGACGGATTGAGTCGTTTGCGCAGCTGGACGATCTAGGCTGATCGCAAACGGAGTTGGGCAGACCCGCGTTGCTGCGGCTGTTGCAGCCGCCAATGCGCTTTCGTGGCCAGTCGGCATTGGGCCGACTCAGTGTCTGAATCAACGTTTGGCCGACAAAGCGTTTCACCTCTGCCAACGTCACCCAGCAATTTTGACCATCTGAGCAACGCAATCGCATGAGTGAAAACCTCATCAGCGCCCCTCTCGTTAGCACCGATCACATTAGCCCCGATCTCATCATTACCGACATCGCCATCATCGGTGCCGGCTTCGGCGGGCTCGCTATGGCACGGGCGCTGTTGCGAATTGGCCGGCGTGACTTCCGGATATTTGAGAAGGCCGATGAGGTGGGTGGCACCTGGCGCGACAACACTTATCCGGGTGCGGCCTGCGACGTGCCTTCACATTTGTATTCGTTGTCAGACGCGCCCAATCCGCGCTGGAGCCGGTTGTTTCCGCAGCAGCCGGAAATTCAGGCGTATCTACAGACCTTGGCTGAACCGGTCCGCGCTGCGGGTCTGTTGCAAACCGGCTGGACGCTGACGAGTGCACAGTGGGACGCTGAGGCCAAGGTTTGGCTCATCGAGTCGACGACCGGTCAACGCGTCCGCGCGCGAGTGCTGATCGCAGCGATGGGTGGTCTGCACGTGCCAGCATGGCCCGATATTGCTGACCGCGATGCGTTCCAGGGCCGAAGTTGGCACAGCGCCCGCTGGCCAGAAGGAGCCGATCTAACCGGCCTGAAGGTAGGCGTGATCGGCACAGGTGCCAGCGCCGTGCAATTGGTGCCGGTGTTGGCTGAGCAAGCCGCCGAGCTGCATGTCTTCCAGCGCACGCCGGTATGGGTGATGCCGCGCCCGGATGTCGCGATCAGCCGATTCTGGCAACGCGCCTTCGCCGCGATTCCACCGCTGCGGCTAGCACTGCGCGGCAGCATTTTCTTGTGGCTGGAACTGGTCGCCAGCGCCTTGCTGCATCCGCAGATGGCCGGCTGGGCACGTTGGCTGGCGCGCCGCCATCTGCGTAACCAGGTCGGCGCGCCGGACTTGCGCGCTCGACTGACGCCTACCTTTCCGCTCGGCTGCAAGCGCGTGCTGGTCAGCAGTGATTACTACCCTGCCCTGCAACGCGCCAACGTGCAGCTTGTGGATGCCGGCATCGAGAAGATCGAGGCGGATGGCGTACAGCTCGCCGACGGTCGCCGCATCGCGCTGGACGTGCTGATCTACGCCACCGGCTTTCGACCGATGGCGATACTCGATGGCGTTGAGATCGTTGGTATTGACGGCCATCGACTAGCAGATGACTGGCGCGAGCGGCCGCAAGCGCATCTGGGCATCGGCGTAGCCGGCTACCCCAACCTGTTTTTCCTGCTCGGCCCCAACACCGCGTTAGGCCACAACTCGGTGCTGACCATGATCGAGAGCCAAGTGCGGCACGTGCTGTTGCTGCTCAATGAAACCGCCCGACGCGGGTCGAAGTCGGTCGATCCGACCGCGCAGGCGCAACGCGACTTCATTAACGGCATCGATCAGCGCTTCACCGGCACCGCCTGGGCCGGCGGCTGTCGCAGCTGGTACCTCAATGCGCACGGGCAGAATATTGCGTTGTGGATTGGCAGCAGCCTCAGCTATCGGAGGCGAACGCGGCGATTGCGCGAAAGCGAGTACTTGTTTCGGTAGCGGCATTTGGAGGACGCTGCTCCTGCGGCGCCGCTTTGCAGCAAGCGCGCCGATGCGACTCAATTCGGCTTGGCCACCATCAGCCAAAAAATCCACATCACACTCAGAAACGCCGGCCACCCCAGCCAGAACCACCAGCGCATCACCTTGAAGTAGGCGCCCGACAGTGGCTCACCCTTCGCGTCTGCGCTCAAAGCCAGATCGCGTGCACGCTTCTGCAACCACAAGACGGGTAACCAGCAGGCACCTACGAGCAAGTACAAGACCAGCGCCGTGCGCAGCCAGTAAAGCTCCAAAGGCAAACCCAGGCGATGGACCAGCCACAACCCGGTTACCAGCTGCGTGATCACTGCAGGCGCAGTAAACAAGGCGTCCGCAATCACCACCGTCCGGGCCGTCTGCGCGATCACTCTGACATCGCCCCGCAGATGCGCCGTCCACATGAAGAAGGCGATTCCCAGGCCGGTACCGAACAGCAAAGTCGACGACAGGATGTGCAGCCACTTGAGCAGCAAGTAGTCCACGATCAGCGACGCTCCGAAATCACCCAAAGTACGGCCAGCGCCGGCAACACCAGCAAATTCTTGGCGAGACCACCCAAAGGTTCCAGCCACAGGCTGGGCAGCGAGAAACCAAACACCAAGGTGTAGGCCAATACGCTGAGGCCCATCAGCGCAATCACAGGACGCGGCTTAGGTGCGAATACGAGCCACACCCCCAAACCCAGGTCTAGAAGCGCGGTCGATCTCGCCAGCAGTACCGGCG
>JANNWF010000400.1:0-5313 GCA_031408455.1 Pseudoxanthomonas sp.
ACGCATCGCGGTCAAAGGCGCGTTTCATGGGCGCACCGAATTGCCTGCGCTGTACTCCGACTCCAGTCGCAAGACCTATCAGCAGCACTTGGCCAGCCACAAGCATCACGAGCAACAACTGATCACGATCGAGCCCTATTCGATCGAGCAACTGCGACAGGCCTTTGCAGACGCCGACACCAACGGCTGGTATATCGAGGCGGTGTTCCTTGAGCCGGTGATGGGCGAAGGCGATCCGGGTCGCGCCCTGCCCGCTGCGTTTTACGCCGCCGCGCGGGACTTGACGTTGGCGCATGGCACGCTGCTGTTGGTCGATTCCATCCAGGCCGGATTGCGCGCACACGGCGTGTTGTCGGTGGTGGATTACCCCGGCTTCGAGGGCTTGCAAGCGCCTGACATGGAGACCTACTCCAAGGCACTGAATGCGGCTCAGTACCCGATGTCGGTATTGGCCGTCACCGAGCGCGCTGCTGGCATGTATCGGCGCGGCATTTACGGCAACACCATGACCACCAATCCGCGCGCGATGGACGTCGCCAGTGCTGTGCTGGGCATGTTGACGCCAGCCATCCGCAGCAACATCGTCAGCAAGGGCCGCGAGTTTTTGGCGCGCTTGAACAAGCTCAAGGACGAGATGCCGGGCCTGATCACCAAGGTTCAGGGTACGGGCTTGCTGTTCAGCGTGGAGCTGTCGACCGATTTCCTATGTTTCGGTATCGGCTCGACCGAGGAATACATGCGTGAACGCGGCTTCGGCGTGATCCACGGCGGTGTCAATTCGCTGCGCTTCACCCCGCACTTCAACGTCGGCATGGATGAAGTCGAGTTGATCGTGTCGGGGCTGCGCGAAGCGCTGGTGAATGGGCCGCGTAAGGAGCAGCCGGTCGCTGCGTAGGGTTTTTCGCGCAGCGCAAGTCACGCGGCGACGGAAGGCAAACTCCATAGCCGCCAACGGCGTGCCGCCGCCTTTGCAGGAGCGCCGGAAGGCGCGATTGCTGGGCGACACGTGACAACATCTTCGCGCCTTTCGGCGCTCCTACAAGGTCCCAGCGATCGTCGCAGAGGCGGGACCACTCGCCTTACATCCCAAAGTCACCCGCTCGCGCATCTCTAAGTCGCGTGCGGTTTGCACGTCGCCCCAGCCAGCGGCCAGCAGCAACTCGCGCACGGCGCTACCTTGACTCTGGCCGTGCTCAAGCAACAGCCAGCCGCCGGGCGCTAGATACTCCGGCGCTTGGCTGACAATTTGCCGAATGGCATCCAAGCCATCAAGGCCACTGACCAACGCGCTGCGTGGCTCGAAGCGCAGATCGCCTTGCTCTAGGTGCGGATCGTCGTCGCCCACGTAGGGCGGGTTGCTGACGATCATGTCCAGAGGCTCATTGGCATCCAACGCAGCACACCAATCGCCTAGTCGAAACTCGACATTGTCGATGGCCAAGCTGGCCGCATTGGTTCGGGCAACGGCTAGCGCGTCCGCGCTGGCATCGGTTGCGATGACCTGCAGCAGCGGGCGATCGCTAGCCAGCGCCAAAGCGATGGCGCCGGTGCCAGTGCCGAGGTCGGCGACCGTCAGCTGAGCTTCGACCGGAAGCCGGGCCAAGGCCAGTTCGACCAGCAATTCCGTTTCTGGACGTGGAATCAAGGTGTGTTGGTTGACGCCAAGTTCGAATGTCCAGAATCCGCGCTTGCCAGTGAGTTGGGCAATCGGCGCGCCGCGTGCGCGAGCCCCGAGCAAGCGCTCAATCTCCGCGCGCTGCGACGCATCGGGCACGTACTCGCCGTGGGCGAACAACCAGGCGCGGGAGCGACCCAAGGCGTGGGCGATGAGCAGATCGGCTTCTTGGACCGCTTCTTCCCCTGCCAACTCATGCCGCGCTGCACGTCGCAGCGCGGCAATATCCGTCGCTTCCTTCACGCGAGCGGTGGCGGCCCGGCAGCCTCGGCCACGCCTTCGCTGTTGCTGGCGCTTGCACTGGAACTGTCCACAACTCGCTCCGCTTTCGGCTTGGGTGGCGGCCAATAACCGCCAGTGCTGAGGCAACTCCAACCCCAGCGCAACCAGCCGATCAGCGCATTTGCCAGCCATAACGACCACAGCAAGATGGCCAGCTTGTAGGTCCATAACGGCAGGCTGACTGCCCAGATGGCCGGCATCGGCCCAGCGCTTTCGTCACTGAACCAGAGCAGCCGACCTGCCGACGAACCATTACCAACGACCTGCATATCGGGCGAGCCCAACAAGCCATAGGGAATGGCTGCGAGCAGCACGACCAAGGCGAGCAAGCTGACCAGCACCAACAGCAACTGCACCAAGGCAAAAGCAGGATGGCCGGCAATGCACGCAGCCTTGCGTTGCCGCCAATCCAACAGCAGCAGCCACGCGACCACCGCGCCGGCGGCCAGCCAGGACACCGTCGAGAAACCCAATCCCAACAACAGCCAGTGATGGAACTTGAGTGGCGTCGAAGTGGAAAGTTTGGCCAAACCGGCTGCGATCAACACCATCACCAGCAACTGACCCCAGTAAAGCACTGCGGGGCCAATGCCAGCGCCGCCAGCTGCCAACAGCCAGCGCTCGCCACTGATGGTCAGATTGGTGCGCAGATTGGCGGCGGGCGCACCCAGATCCACCGCATCGCCGCGTTGCCAGATTTCGCTTGCCAGCGGCCGCCGCCAGCTCAGGACCACAGTCTGTGCGCCGGGCACGATTGGCACTCGAACCTTGCCCTCCTCGACTCGCAGCGAGCGGCTCGCGCCGCCGACGCTGGCTGAGATCAATTCGGCATCTGTCGGAATCGTCAATACGTGCTGACCGCCGCGGGTGCTGCGCAGCTCTACGCTGAGCGTGCTGTCGCGAGCGCGGCTACCTTGATTGATGTCAAGCGTCACCTGATCCAAGGCCAGACTGCTGCCCGCCACCGCCTTCGGCCGGCTCAGTTCGAGTTGCAAGATTTCTTCGGGCCGCGGATCAAACCGCCAGACGCCGTCGCTTGCATCGATGCTGGATTCTGGCAGGCCCGCGAACTCGGCATGCCAGTACGCACCCAACTGCACTTCCCACCGCTCGCTGGCGCGGCTCAACGGACCCATCGAGAGCGCCAGTTGCTCGGTGATCGGCAGTCGTGATTGCCAGCTTTGGACTTGCTCCCCGGCGTCAAAGCTCAGTTTGACCTTGCCCTCGGTCACCTCCAGCGTGTCACCCAGCACCCGCTCGCCCTCGATCAGGGGCAAGGTCACACTGAAACCTGACTGCGCCGGCGCGATGCGCTCGACCACCGTGGTGACCGTCCAGTCCAGATCCAACAGCAAGCGCCGGGTCACCCTCACAAACGGCGGAAACTCCTGTGCGATGGCGGCCACGTCTGGAGTTTCAGAATCAGTCTCCGCTACCCGCAGGCGAAGCAATTGCAAGGTGTCGCTGAGCAGGCGACTGCCATCCAGACTGCCGCTTTCCCAGCCCGTGGCGCGCACGGTGACCGCACCGGGAATCATCGGAAACCGCAGATCCAACTGATCCACTGCGGCGATGCGCCAGGTCAATTGGGCGCGCTGCACTCCACGCGGCAGATTCAGCCAGGATTGCCCGCGTTGCCGGGTGATGGGCACCTCAGCGCCTGCGAGTTCGGTGCGCAGCAACGCAGCGCCCTTGCCCGGATCGGGCAGCGGCACTGCCACGTCAGCCTCGGCGTGCAGCACCAGCGCAACCCGCAGTTCGTCGCCCAACAACTCGACTTCGACCACGTCCAGACTCGCGCACTGCCGCGCGCACTTGGGCGCTTCCAAGAGGCGTTCGCGGAGTTCATTCAGAAGTTCTGGCGTTGGATAGTCAGCGGCATCCGCGGGCGTCGTCGCCATGGACATGGTCAAAGTTAGCACGGCTATCGCGGGCGACAGCTTGCCGCGCAACCATGCACGCGGCAGCGGTGAAGCGGCATTGGTAAGACGCAGCAACAGCGCAATCAACAAGGCAACGGCGACGACGCGCAAGAAGCGAGTGAGCCACGGCGGCGACAGCCACAGGTCCATCGACTGCGACGCCAATACCGGACCGGACCAAGCGAGCTCGATGCGCTGCCAACGCCAATCGGGTGTGCCTGGGCCGGCTTGCAGCACCGCGTCGTCGGGATAGGCATTCAGCTGTTGGCGCTGGATCATGTTGGCTTTGGACTGCGGCGCCATGTCGGACACTTGCATGGGGGGAGCCGGGGGCGCGGGTGGAGCCATCGGCATCGGTGCCTCCTGCGCCGGAACGGCCATCGTCGGCGACGACGTCTCGATATCGCTGCGCTTGATGCGCGCGCCCGTGACCTCGATCGCTTCGAGCTCGCTCGCTGCGTTGCCTTCGTCGGCCCGTGCGGCATAGCTCGATACGGAATCGAGATATCCAGAACCGTAGCCGCTGTTGCTTTCGACCACACTGCGCTCTAGCTGCGGATGCAGCGCCAGCTTCAACTGCTGGGCCACGAACGGCAGGGCCAACACGAACGCGAGGCTCAGCATCACCACCCGCCCGGCCTGCAGCACCTTTGCAAGTCGACCCGCCTTCAGCACGCCCAACAGCAGGGCCAGCGCGATCACTGCCAGTGGGCTCCACAGCGGCGAATCGTGTTCGTGATAGCCCAGCGCCAGATAGGCCAGGACCAGCGCCGCAAAGCCCACTCCATGCAAGCGGAACGCTAGTAACCCCGCGACCGCCAATAGGAACATGTCGAGCAGCGACCACTGCCCCACCCAGGTCTGTGGCGCGCGATCCACGCCACCAACTGCGAACAAACGCCAGCCCGGTGGAAGGTTCAACACCGCATTCATGGTTTCCACGTCAACCGCCCACCCACTGGTCGGCATGCTGCCGCGTCCCGCGTGACGGGCGGTCGATTCCAGAGCCAATTGCGGATTGCGCAACTCCACACCGGATTTACCGGTGGCGTCCTCGGTGACCAACAAATCACCGCCAGTCTCGGAGGCACGTTGCAGGGTCCACGGCGCGGAGACGTTCAGGCGGCCGACCGCCGCCAGGCGACCACTCAGATGGTCACGCGAAACCACGCTGTCACCATCAAACGACAGCCACAACTCGCGGGACAGATTGAGCCGATGCGGCAGCGCAGCGTCCTTGCCGCGACTGCGCTCAGTCACTCGCAGCGTCTGAGTACGATCCAGCACAAAAGTCGGCAAGGGTTCGCCCCAGGGTGCGCCCACCTGCGCGGGATCGACCGGCGCATCACCCTCGACTTCGACCACGCGCAATTCAGGTGCTGCGCGCCAGCTCCAGATCTCTTCCGCCGGCCACGGGGTAGACGCAGCCGGCGG
>JANNWF010000401.1:0-3072 GCA_031408455.1 Pseudoxanthomonas sp.
CGCCGGGATGACGAGCGCTATGCAAGCGCTAGTGGGGCCCGCGTTCAAAGCAGCTTGTTTGCGTTCCTCAGCGTTCTTTGCGTCTCCGCGTTGAAGATTTGCTTGCGCAGCTTCGCGACGGTGCCAATGCAGTCAATGGCGTCGATCATCCGCGCAGCCATTGCACCGCGTTCGGCAGCGCGGCACAGTGCAAGCCCCTCACATCGCTTGTGACCCCCGTGACTACCGAGATTCCGGTCTGGCGCCGCGCGGTGCTGAAAATCGGCAGCAGCCTGATTGCACCGGGTGGCGAATCGCTATCCACTCGCCATTTGCTCGATATCGCCCGCTTTATCGAGCGTGCACGCGGCAGCAAGCGCGAAGTAATCGTTGTTTCCAGTGGCGCAGTCGCGGCGGGTCGCGCGGCATTGCGCGCACGCGGGCAGACTGCACCGGAAGGCATCGGCGGTCGCCAAGCCTTGGCGGCGCTGGGTCAAGCTGAATTGATGCGGTTCTGGGCTCGCTTCTTTGATTTCCCTGTGGCGCAGTTGTTGCTAACGCAAGACGATGTGGCCGATCGCCGGCGCTTCTTGAATGCGCGCAACACCTTGCGTGGCCTGCGCAGCGTTGATGTGCTGCCGATCATCAATGAGAACGATTCGGTGGCCGTGGATGAGTTGCGCTTCGGCGACAACGACACCTTGGCCGCGCATGTGGCCGTTTTGGTCGAGGCCGACCTGCTGTTCCTGTGCACCGATGTCGACGGCCTGTATGACCGCGATCCGCGCTTGCACCCCGACGCCCATCGTCTGCATCGTATCGAGGCGATAGATGAGACCGTGATGTCGCTGGCCGGCGATGCAGGCAGTTCGGTCGGCACCGGCGGCATGCGCACCAAGTTGACGGCCGCGCGACGTGCGGCCGAGGCCGGCATCGGTACGGTGATCCTGGATGGCCGCGGCGATGCATCCTTGAGCGATCTGCTGCAAGCGCGCAATCCCGGCACTTACGTTCTGCCCGCCCAGCAACGTCGCGCCGCGCGCAAGCACTGGATGCTGCACGCCTTGCCGACCGCAGGCGTGTTGCACATCGACGCCGGTGCGAGCACCGCGCTGTCCGGTTCGGGTGCATCACTGTTGCCGCGCGGTATCGTCAACAGCGAAGGTCAATTCGAGGTTGGCGACGCCGTCGAAATCCACTGCGACGGCCGCGCCATAGCGAAAGGCATCGTGCAATACCGGGCGACCGAGTTGGCTCGCATTCGGGGCCGGCACAGTCGCGAGATCGTTGAATTGCTGGGTGAATGCCCGTCCGAATCCGTCGTGCACCGCGACGATCTCGTGCTGCTATGAGCCTGTTTCCAAGCGCCCGCTGCAATGACTGAATCATCTTTGCTGATCAAGCTGCGCGCCGCTCGCGCCAGTTTGCCAAGCTTGGTTGCACTCACCGCCGAAGCCCGTGATCGCGCCGTATCGGCGATGGCCAATGGCTTGCGCAACAACGCCAATGCCTTGGTAGCAGCCAATGCGCGCGACCTTGCGGCGGGATGTGATACCGGACTCACGCCCGCCCTGCTCGACCGCCTGAAGCTGGACGCCACCCGCATTGAGTCGCTCGCGAGCGCTCTTGCTGCAGTCGCCGCCCTGCCCGACCCGCTCGCCGATTCCGCGGCACCCAGCATCCATAGCAATGGCCTGAGGCTGCGCCAAAAGCCCGCGCCACTCGGCGTGGTGGCGATGATCTACGAGTCGCGTCCCAACGTGACGGCCGAGGCCGCTGCGCTGTGTTTCAAGGCCGGAAATGCCTGTGTACTGCGCGGCGGCCGCGAAGCGCGACACAGCAACTTGGCCATCGCCCGGATTCTTGAGCAGGCGCTGCGCGAATGCGCCATCAACGTCGACTGCGTGCAGGTGCTCGACGATCCCGACCGCAGCCAACAAGCCGAATTGCTGACCCGCGACGACTTGGTCGACGTCATCATCCCGCGCGGTGGCGAGGCCTTGATCCGCCACGTCGTAGCGAACAGCCGCATCCCAGTGATTCGCCACTACAAAGGCGTCTGTCATCTGTTTGTTGATCGCGAGGCCGATCTAGCGATGGCGCAGCGCTTGTTGATCGACGGAAAGGCCTCGCGGCCCGGCGTCTGCAATGCCTTGGAGTGTCTGTTGGTGCATCGCGATATCGCAGCCACATGGCTGCCCGACGCCGCCGCAGCGCTGATGGCGCGCGGCGTTGAATTGCGCGGTTGCAGCACCTCGCGCGCCCTCGTGCCGACCATCGCGGAAGCCACCGAAGAGGACTGGGGCTTTGAGTTCTTGGCGCCAGTACTCGCGATCCGGGTGGTCGATGATCTCGATGACGCCCTCGCCCACATCCGCCGCTACGGCTCCAACCACACCGAGGTCATTTGCAGCACGGACGCCGCTGCCTGCGCCCGCTTCGTCAACGAAGTCGACGCCTCCGCTGTCGTCGTCAATGCCTCCAGCCGCTTCAACGATGGCGGCGAACTTGGCCTCGGCGCCGAAATCGGCATCTCCACCAGCAAATTGCACGCCTACGGGCCGATGGGTCTAGCCTCGCTGACGACACGCAAGTGGGTGATTGAAGGTGAAGGTCAAATACGGCATCCGCTCAATTAGTTGCTTTCGAGCCACTTTGGCTTGACACGGTTGAGGTGTGGCTCTGTCTTCAAGGGCGCGTGTTTCAAATGGCGCACTGCAAGTTCGTCATCCCGGCGAAAGCCGGGATCAAGCTCTTTTGAAGCATCGGTCTGGACTGCAACCGCTGGATTCCGGCCTTCGCCGGAATGACGATGTTGGGGGGCTTGGCCTCAAGGAAATGTCGTTAGACTCAGACTCTCATCCGGCAACGAGTCTTCCGCAACAACACTAGTGCTATGCAGCAACGCGCAACCGATATTCCGGCCCAGCTGCGTGCTGCTCCCAGCCCACCCAAATCACCGCTCAAACCCATTCGCAAACACCTGCACCGTCTCGCTCAGTCGGCACAAGGTGAATTGGATGTTGTTGGTGATCTGGCCACTGACCACGGTGATGGGCGTTGAGTTGGCTGGACTGCATGAGCCCAAGCCGC
>JANNWF010000402.1:0-2934 GCA_031408455.1 Pseudoxanthomonas sp.
GTCACCGATAACGTGGCCAACTCCAGCACATTCTTGACCAACTTCCCGTTCGTGGCTAATCCGCATTGATGGACCGGGCGAGTGTCGACGCACGCTTTAGTTGGTCAGCGTGACACTCGCCCGACGTCTTCGGTTTGGCCAGGGGTGCGCTGTCAATGTCGCTTTAAAAGCGGTTTCCGCGTACTACATGGCACGATGGCCCGTTTGTGCTGTTCATTACGTTTTTGATGTAGACACAAATTTTCACCCGCGTAACATCGACGGGCGAGTCCTCGCCACAGTGTTCACTGGCGAGGCGCTTATGACCGGCGACGTGTCTGTAAGACCTCATCCCAACCACCAAGGAGTTCGCACCATGCTGAAGTTATCCGCTCTTGCCGCCGGCGTCCTGCTCGCGACTGCGCTAGTCCCGGCTGCCAATGCGGCAGACCATCGCGATGGTCCGCTTGCTTCTGGCGATCCGGCCGCCGATTTGAACGATATCTATCTGTTCGTCAATCCGAATGATCCAACCGAAACGATCATCACGACGACAGTGTTTCCAGATGCGTCGGCCGGCGCGCGCTTCTCTGATGCCGTCAATTACCGCCTCTTCATCGACAACGGTGCGGCCACGAATGGTTCCAAGGAAATCGCCTGTCGCTTTGGTAACAGCGGCGCGACCTTCACGTGCGCGGAAACGGTTCCGGGACTCACAGTTTCCGGACGGGTCGAGCAAACCGTTGCCTCCACTGACTTCCGCGTATTTGCCGGGTTGACTGATGACCCATTCTTTTTTGACGTGGACCGCTTCAACGCCGTTCGCTTAGGCACGGCGCCAGGCTTTCGCAATCCCGGCGTCAATGGGTTCGGGGCGTTCAACACCTTGTCCATCGTGATGGGAATCAAGAGCAACCGCCTGACCAATAACGGTGCCAATCCGGTGCTGAAAGTTTGGGCGGCGAATGATCGACTTGACGGAAGTGGGATCTCGGCGGGTCATTCCGGCATGTGGTACGACATCGCCAATCAAGGTCACGGAGTTCTATTGCAGTCGTTGGCTGCCGGGGCCATGGGTGCGGGCTCGCCGCGCAGCTTGGTCGCCTATTGGAACGTGTTCGACACCGCTGGCTCGCAAGTGGCGGTTTACGGCATCGGCCCTATCAACAACAAGACCGCTGCAGTCCCAGTCGTGACGGGTGCTGGCGGCAACTATCCGCCCGCCGTGGTGATGGGCCCCAGCTTCACTCAGCCGGCATTTGGCACGCTGAACTTCACCTTCACCAGCTGCAATGCGGCCACCATGGCGGTGGCGGCGACACGCGCAGGATTTGGCTCGCCGACCATCAACTTGACTCGCTTGACCAACTTGGAGGGCTTGCCTTGTACGTTCTTCGAGTCCGGCCGCATTGACCGCGAGGGGCGCCCCGCCATCAACACTGCTTTGATTGGCTCGGTGCGCAACAATCCCGCGCTCAAGGACGCATATAACCGGGCCGCCGATCCCGCTACCTGGGTAACGACTTTCCGTGCTGAGGCCGAGTTCTCTATGGCGGGTCTGGATGGTTTGGACGGCATTGCAAACAACGGCGTTAGCGGGCTTTCCATTCCAGTCCTGGCAGGGGTCTTGCTTGATGATCGGATGATTATCGACACCCGCATTCCGGCCTGCGGTCAGTACCTTGCGGTAGAACTCGGCATTACTACCGCTTGCGGCGGTCGCACCTACCAAGCTGACGTGATTGACGTTTCATTTGCCGCCCTGATCGGCCCCAATGTTCCCGACAATGTGGCAGACGACAGCACCTACCGAGCCGACTTCCCGTTCATTGGTCGGCCGCGTTGATTAACTGGGGCGGATCTTCACGTATGTCATTGTCATTGCCTCACGTCATGCGTGACTTCCGCCCCGTTTTGTTGCTGACGGCGATGCTTGCGGGCTGCGCCGTCAGCCCAGATTCCGACACCCAGCCCAAACCGGCTGCAACGGCGTCAAGCGCAGCGCCGGCCGAGTTCAAAGCGCCGGATATCAAAGAAATTTGGCCAATTTCCACCCGCTACTACCGAACCACGTCTGCCGATATTTACCTCGGAAACGTCGATGCGCAGATTGTGTCGCTTGAATCCCAGGTCGCAGCTGGCTTTGTTGATCGCAGAGAAAAACTGGCCGGCCTGCTGTATCACCGCTACAAGTTGCTTGGCCGGTTGGCCGATGCCGACCGCGCTGTAGAGTTGTTGAGCGCTCACGCCGAAGCCAAGTTCATGTCCCCGAGCGGCATGGTTTTGTACGCGATTGCCTTGTCTGGCTTGCATCGCTTTGATGAAGCCGATGCTTGGTTGCAACAGGCGCGCGCAGCGGGTGCACCGCAGGAAGAGTGGCGCGATTTGGCCAAGGATATTTTGGTGGCACGCGGTGACTACGCGGCCTTGGCTGAAGATTTTGCCACCTCAAATTTGCCAGTCGCAGACTTGTATGGATTGGCCCACCGCGCCGATTTGCGCCTGCTACAGGGCGATTTGGCTGGTGCCGAGCAACACTTTTTGGCCGCGCAAACCTTGTATCGCGACGTGAATCCGGTGCCTTTGGCATGGCTGCACACGCAGATGGGAATCGCTTATTTGCGCTTTGGGCGCATTGAAGATGCCCGCCGATTCTTCACGGCTGCCATTGAACGTCTGCCTGGCTATTACTTGGCTGAAGAACACCTCGCCGAGTGCGAAGCCCTGTTGGGCGAATTGCCCGCCGCGCGTAAGCGCTACCAAAGGGTGATTGCACAGACCGACAATCCAGAATTTGTTGCAGCGCTTGCATCGCTTGAACTTACGGACGGTAACCTTGAGCTTGCGGACTCGCTGGTCGAGCAGGCGAAAATTGGTTACTCCGATCTGCTGTCACGCCTACCCGCGGCGTATGCGCAACACGCCTCTGAGTTTTTCGCCGAGATTGGCGATAGC
>JANNWF010000403.1:0-2826 GCA_031408455.1 Pseudoxanthomonas sp.
CGCTTAGGCGTGGGCCATAACCTGCATGCCGCGCGCGATCTGGCGACACGCCTGCGCGGTGTCGGTACGGCACGCGCAGCGCTTGATCGGGTGAAAGCGTTTTGGACCGACACACTGGGCGGCCTGCAAGTCAGTACGCCAGACCCTGCTTTGGATGTATTGGCCAATGGTTGGCTGATTTATCAAACACTGGCCTGCCGATTGTGGGCGCGCAGCGGCTATTCGCAATCCGGCGGCGCGTTTGGATTTCGCGATCAGCTGCAAGACAGCATGGCCCTGGTGCACGCAAAACCCCAGTTGTTGCGCGCGCAAATTCTGCTGTGCGCCAGCCGCCAATTCGAGCAAGGCGATGTCCAACATTGGTGGCATCCACCGTTCGGTCGAGGCGTGCGCACGCGCTGTTCAGACGACTATTTGTGGCTGCCATTGGCGACCTGTCGCTATGTGCGCAGCACGGCGGATCTCGGCGTGCTCGATGAACAAGTGCACTTCCTGCACGGCCGCGCACTGAATCTGGATGAAGAGTCCTACTACGACTTGCCCGGCCGCAGCGCCGAGCCCGCCTCGCTCTATCAACACTGCGTGCGTGCCATTGAACATGGCCTGCGGTTCGGTGCGCGCGGCCTGCCATTGATGGGCTCCGGCGACTGGAATGACGGCATGAATCTGGTCGGCATTCATGGCAAAGGCGAAAGCGTCTGGCTGGGCTTCTTCCTGTTCGATGTGTTGCAGTCATTTTCCGAGCTTGCGCGTGCGCACAGGGATTTCGCCTTCGCCGAGCGCTGCCAGCGCGAAGCCACCAGCTTGCGGCAGAACTTGGCCGTCCATGCCTGGGACGGTGACTGGTATCGCCGTGCGTGGTTTGACGACGGCACCGCGCTGGGATCCGCTCGCAATACCGAATGCGTCATTGACTCAATCGCGCAAAGTTGGTCGGTACTTTCAGGCGCGGCGGATGACGATCGCGCCAGACGCGCGATGGATTCCCTGGATCAACGGCTGGTGCGCCGTGATGCCGGCATCATCCAACTGCTGGACCCGCCGTTTGACTGCTCTAGCTTGAATCCCGGCTACATCAAGGGCTATGTGCCCGGGGTGCGCGAGAATGGTGGCCAGTACACCCACGCCGCGATCTGGGCGGCGATGGCCTTCGCCAAACGTGGTGACGCCGCCCGCGCGTGGGAACTGCTGGGCATGATCAATCCGATCAACCATGCAAAGAACGCCGCCGATGTGGCGCGCTATAAAGTCGAACCCTATGTGGTGGCCGCCGATGTCTATGCCATCACCCCGCATACCGGCCGCGGTGGTTGGACCTGGTACACCGGCTCGGCGGGCTGGCTGTATCGACTGATAGTCGAGTCCTTGCTTGGCATTAGCCGTGAAGGTGATCGATTGCGAATTGCTCCTTGCATACCGGCGCACTGGCCGAGTTACTCGATCAACTATCGATTCGGTCAGACGATGTATCACATCGCAATTCGTCAGCAAGCACGTGACGGCCAAGTAGCAGCAGTTGAAATCAGCCTCAATGGGCAACCTCAGAGTGATTCCAGCTTTGCCTTGGTCGACGACCAAGGCCAGCATCAGGTAGCGGTAATTATTCGGACTTCAGGGTCGACCGTTGCGGCCACGGCAAAGCAATCCGGGGCTGCTTAATCGATGTGCTCCGAGCGCTGAACCTATGTGAGAAAGCGAACAGAACTCGGACAAACGCGCGTCCAGACTCGATGCTCCGATGCGCTCCGCTCTGTGAGTGCGTCGGCCACTCCCATCGACTCACAAGGACACACCGATGAACAAAGATCAGACCAAAGGTCGCGTCAACGAAGTCAAAGGCAAGGTCAAGGAAGTAACCGGGAAAATCCTCGGCGACAAGACCATGGAAGCCAAGGGCAAGGTGCAAAACGCCGCTGGCAAGATTCAATCCAACTACGGCGACGCCAAGAAAAAGCTGAAAGATTCAGTCTGATTCGGAACGGCCGCGCGGTAGCGCGGCCGTCTTTCAACAGCAAGACCAAGTCTCAGCACGACGGGTCGTGGATACAGGGCAGGGCTGCGCCGCGAGGATGCGCTTGCAGAACGGAGCCCAGCGCATCACCCACTGCCTACGGGTTTACGCGCAGCACAGTTCAGCGATCAAGCGGTCGATCCTGCGGGAAATAAATCGGCGAGCCCGACCGCACTCCCGCCTTCAACCGTGCTCGCTGGGATTGGCTGCGGATGCTTGCTTAGCATCGACCGCTTCCGCCAGCATGGGCACCAGTCCTATGCCATTACCCGCCCGGCCGTCTGTGCGATGCAACGCCACCTCGATCACCTGCTCCAACTTTTGTAGCGCTCCATCCACCGCTAGGTTCAGCGAGATCGAGTCCTGTTCGACCGACATCGGCTGCCGACCGCGCAGGCGCGCCTCGATCCAGCAGCGTTGCTCAAACCAACCGGCCGTGCTGGCATCCAACTGGGTGACTTGGACGTCGACTTCAGAAATGTGCGCGGAGAACCGGCGCAACGCCAAACTCACCGACTCACGAACTTGATCACGCAGCAGTTCACTGGCGTGAATTCGCTCATCCGTGCTGATGACAATGTGCATGGTTTTCTCAATGGAAGGGACAGCGGCGCGAGGCTCGCGCGCAGGAGTGGCGCGCGCGGGCGCGACTGACGGGGCGAATTGACGCAAGGCGTTAGTAGTCATCACGGTAAAGACTGCGCGCTTTGGCTTGGGATTTCGGTGCGTCATCGAACACACTTCGACGTGCTACTGCCTGGTTCGCGAACGCCGACGTGACTAGGGCTGCGCGACTGCATCGCTTCCGCCAGCCT
>JANNWF010000404.1:0-1859 GCA_031408455.1 Pseudoxanthomonas sp.
CCGACTTTCGCCGGGATGACGAGCCTCTACATAAGCCCCAATGCGTTCAGCCAAGCCGATGGATCTGGATCCCCGCCTTCGCGGGGATGACGAGCGCTAGGGAAGTGCCACTGCGGTCAGCACGCACCAGCGTTTTGCAGAGCCAGTGCTGCGTTGCAACGGGCCACGACGCTCTGCGAATTGGCAAAACCAATCGAACTTCTACGACGGTTTGGCCACGCGCGGAATCCGCATCACGACGCGGGTTCCGCTGGGCGTGCTTTGCACCTCGATCTGGCCGCCTAGCCGCACGCTGACCAAGTTGTAGACGATGTGCAGGCCGAGACCAGTGCCGCCGCGGCCGCGGCGGGTGGTGTAGAACGGTTCAAACACGTGCGGCAGAGCGTCGGCTGAAATGCCACGTCCGTTGTCGCTGACGCTGATCTCGATGCGGTCGCCCTCAATCGTGCGAGCCGCCACTCGCAGGCTGCCTGGCTCGTCTTCGGCGAACGCGTGCATCAGTGCGTTCTGGATCAGATTGCTGACGATCTGCGCCAACGCGCCAGGATAGCTTTCGAGGGCTAGGCCTTCCTCCACCGCCAACTCGTAGGTGATCGGCCGGCGTTTCCATAATTGCTCCAAGCTGGGCAGCAAGCTGCGCAGATAGTCACCCAGCACGAAGCGTCTGCGCTGATCCGAACTGTTATCGACCGATATCTGCTTGAAGCTATCGATCAGCCGCGCGGCACGCTCGAGATTGCGATCGACCAGTACGTTCGCTTCCCGTGCGGTGCCGAGAAAGGCCGCCAAATCGCCGCGCTTGAGATCGCCTGACTCGAAATGCTGCTGCATCCACGCGGTGCGGTCGGTGAGCATGCTGGATGCGGTGATGGCCACGCCCAGCGGCGTATTCAGTTCGTGTGCAACGCCGACCACCAGGCTGCCCAACGAGGCCATTTTCTCGGCTTGGATGAGGTCGAATTGGGTGTCGCGGAGATTGACCAACATCTCCTCGGCACGTTGCTTGGCCTGCGACAGTTCGGTGGTTCGCTCGCTGACCTGACGCTGCAACAGGCGGCGATTGCTCTGGATGCCGTGGATGCGCCACGCATAACCGGCATACAGGAATGTCAGGGCGGCCAACGCAAACAGCGCCTGCGCCCACAGCGTCTTCCACCACGGCGGCAGAATATCAATCGTGAGGGTGCTGATCGCTGCGCCGGCCAGGGCATCGGATTCGCCAGCCTTGACCCGGAAACGGTATTGCCCCGGTGCCAGATTGGTGTAAGTCGCGCTGCGCTCGCTGGCGGTGGTCTCGATCCAGTCAGGATCAAATCCATCCAGCTGATAGGCGTAGCGCAGACGCTCCGGCGCAAGCAACTCCAACGCCGCGAAACGCAGGCTCAGCATGCGTGCATCGGCCGCTGGAATGGCGAGGCTGTCAGCAAGGTGTAGCGGTGACAACAGCGGCGATGTCGAGTCCAACGCACGCGACTCAATGCGCCGGTTCCACAGCCGCAGCTCGGTGAGCAGCGGTGGCGGTGGCGGTGGTGTGGCATTGATTCGAGCGGGGTCGAACACGGTGAATCCGCGCGTTGCCGCAAATACGATGCGACCGTCGGCTAGAGTGACCGTGGCCGCCGACTGGTAATCGCTGTCAAATGCGCCGTCGGCAGCACCAAATTCCGCTATTTCGCCCGCGTTCGGATCAAAGCGCAGGATGCCGTTTGAAGTTGCCAGCCATAGCCGGCCGTCTCGATCCTCGGCAATCGCTTGAATGAGAGTGCCGCTCAACGCACGGAACTGGGGCAGCGATTCAAAGCGCGCCGATGCCGGGTCTGTCGGATCTTCCAAGTGCATGCGCAGCAAGCCGCCACTGG
>JANNWF010000405.1:0-6656 GCA_031408455.1 Pseudoxanthomonas sp.
GGTGGCCTTGCGAAGGGTTGTTTAGGCGCGCATAACCGAGCGCGATGCCAACGGTGTTGTCGGCGAACTGGTCGACATACGACAGGCTGTAGCGATTGCCGGTTTCCTTCTCATCTTCCAAACGATGCTGGTCACCACGCACGTTGACGGCGATGGCGCGGCCAGGGAAGTCAAGCGGGCGCACGGTTTGCAGATCCACTGTGCCGGACAGACCTTGGCCGACCAAGCTGGCATCCGGCGTCTTGTAAACGATCACCTGACTGACCAACTCTGAGGGGTACTGGTCAAACTCAACGCCGCGGTTGTTGCCGAGGCTGACTTGTTCGCGCCCATTCAAGGTCGTGGTCGAGAAGTCGCCGGCAAAACCACGAATGTTGATTTCCTGGGCACGACCGCGATCCCGCTGGGCGGTCAAACCAGGCAGGCGAGCGATGGAATCGGCGATGCTGGTGTCCGGCAGCTTGCCGATGTCCTCCGAAGAAATGGCCTCGACGATGGAGGTCGAGTCGCGCTTGGTATCGATCGCGTTTTCGATACCGGCGCGGATGCCGGTCACCACCACGCCGTCTAGTTCCTTGGCCTTTGCTCGGGCCTCTTTCTCTTCTTGGGTCAACTCGGCGTCGGCGTCCTGCGCGTAGGCCCCCGCTGACATCGCCATCAGCGCTGAAGCCAGCGCTACGCTCAGCATATTTCGATTCAGACTCAACATCTGCCCCTCCCACTGGGTGATTACTCTCAATTTCGGTTGCTCGACCGCGGTGCGGGTTGCCCCAAACCCGGTCAAGAAACCGTACTGCGTGCGGACGCTTTTTAACGCCTTCGCAACGTTTGGGGATGTTAGCGGTAGCCCCTGTAACAGTGCGGATGCTGCATACGTATTCATCTGCCGTTACGGCAAACGACTGTCCGGAAAGGCGCTTCTGGGTGAAATAGTTAGCCTCGATTCGGTGCGTGAAGCGAGTGGTTGGTCATCCCCGCGCAGGCGGGATTAAGTGCTTCTGCTTGCGGGAAGTTGATGGCAAGGGCGGGGATTTCGGCGAGCGCCGGAATGACGGTTACTTTGTTTTGAGGAAAGGGAGACGAATCCGCGATGCCACATTCCGCGAAAGCCATTCGAGCAGCATCTCGACGCATGCTGGCGACCATCTGCTTGGCACTGGTGTGCTCACCAGCGTGCTCACTAGCGTGGGGAGCGCCGCCTGTGACGGAGAAATCCGAAGCCGGCGCGCTGCACGTCGCCTCACCCGATTGGCGCGACCAGATCATCTACTTCCTGATGATTGATCGTTTTGCAGACGGCGACCCGAGCAACAACGACCAAGGTGGCAAAGAGTTTGATCCGAGCGATCACCGGCGCTACAGCGGTGGCGATTTGGCCGGCATCGAGCAGCGGCTGGATTACATTCAAGGTTTGGGCGCGACCGCAGTGTGGATCACGCCACCGGTGGCGCATCAATGGTGGGATGGCGATGTGAATTACGGCGGCTATCACGGCTACTGGGCCGAGAACTTCAAAGCCGTCGACGCTCATTTCGGCAGTCTTGCTGACTATCAGCAGCTATCGCGCGCCCTGCACGGCCGCGGCATGTATCTGATTCAAGACATCGTGCTTAACCACACCGGCAACTTCTTCACCTATGGCGGTGACTGGGATGCCAAACGGCCGAGTCACCACTATCGCCGCAACCGCAATACCACACCGGCGCGGGCACCCAGCCAGTGGCCGTTCTCGCTCAACAATCCGCGTCGTCGCGAGGACCGTGAGGCGGCGATTTACCACTGGACGCCGAGCATCGTCGACTTCAGTGTGCTTGAGCAGGAGCGCAATTTTCAGCTCGCCAACCTTGACGATCTGAACACCGAAAACCCCCTGGTGCAGCAGGCGCTACGCGACAGCTTCGGCTACTGGATACGCGAAGTGGGCGTCGATGCCTTTCGGTTGGACACGGCCTACTACCTGCCGCCCGAAATGCTGCGTGATTTCCTCGATTCAGACGATGCCGAGGCGCCGGGCGTGATGCGCGTGGCCCAAGCCAGCGGGCGCAAGGCGTTTCATGTGTTTGGCGAGGGCTATGGAATCGATCCCCCCGGTGTAGAGGTGCAGATGCGCAAGATCGAGCGCTATGCCACCGAGCCCGATGGCAAACCTCTGCTACCGGGAATGATCAACTTTCCTTTGTACGGCAGTTTGAACGAGGTGTTGGCGCGGGGACGGCCTACCGCCGACTTGGGCGACCGCATCCGCCGCGTCATGCGCGTGCATCGCGATCCGCATCGCATGCCAACCTTTGTGGACAACCACGACGTGGATCGCTTTCTGGCTGGCGGCAGTGAGGCGGCACTGCGGCAGGCGCTACTGCTGATCATGACCTTGCCGGGTATTCCGACGATTTATTACGGCACCGAGCAAGGCTTCCAACAACCGCGACAGGCGATGTTTGCGGGTGGGTTTGCTGCCAAGGGACGCGACCATTTCGACGCACAAGCATCGCTGTATGGCTTCCTCGCCAAAGCCATTGCCCTGCGTCGCACGCACCCAGTGCTGTCGCGCGGCGTGCCCACAATCCTACGCGACTCCGCCGCCGGCCCCGGTGCGCTGGTGTATCGGATGGACGCGCCCGGCGAGACCAGCCTGCTGGTGGTGTTCAACAGCGCGGAGTCGCCGATCTTGTTGGATAACCTCGAGGCCGGATTGCAGCCCTACCAGTCATTGCGTGGGGTGTTCTCGATCAGCGGCGCGGCACCGTCGCAGGTGGCTGATGCAAGCGGAAAACTGACATTCGAAGTGGCTGCTCGAAGTGGGCAGGTTTGGGCCATCGAGCCAGTCAGTGATGACGTCGAAGCAAGCACGCCACTTTCCACCCCAGCCCAGTTGCGAGCGCAGCGGCTCGCGGATGGTCGCTTGCAGGTCAATGGTTCGGCTGCGGCAGGCGCGACGGTGCAGCTGGTGGTCGACGGCCAATTGGCGACCGCGACGCCCGCATTGGTGGACGCACAAGGCGAGTTCAGCGCCGTGTTGGACACGCGCAGCCTGCTCGATGCCACCATCGACCATCGGTTGGTGGCGTGGTCGCCGGCCACAGGGTCAGCATCTGCCGCCGTGGACTTTCGCGCGTCACCGCAGTGGGTGTTGGTGGGCGAAGTCAGCGATCCGCAAGCAGACGACGCCGGTCCGCGCGGCCGCTATCGCTACCCGGGCGATCCCAGCTGGGGCGAAAACCGACAAATGGATCTGCTAGGCGCGCGAGCATTTGCGGCGGGTGGCTCGCTGCGCTTGGAACTCGACATGCACCGCGTCACCCAGATTTGGAACCCGGCCAATGGCTTCGACCATGTCGCGTTCAGTGTGTTCATCAGTTTGCCGGGTGCTGTCGACGGCGTGGCCGAGCTGCCCTTTCAAAACGCGAGCATGCCCGCGGGACTGAAGTGGCAGTTTCGCTTGCGCGCGCACGGCTGGAGCAACGCCATGTTCAGCGCGGTTGGAGCGAGCGCCCGTGCCGACGGTCAGGTCAATTCGCCCGGCGCAGAGATTGCCGTGGACAAGGATCGCCATCGCGTCAGCTTGCTGATTCCCGCAACCGCGCTTGCCGGCACCACATCGGGCAACATCACTTCGTTGGCGGGCGCGAATATCTACGTCACCACCTGGGACTACGACAGCGGTTATCGCGAGTTGAGCAAGCGGGGTGGCGGCAACGCCATGGCTGGCGGCGATGGCGCCCGCGATCCGCTAGTGATGGATGACCTGTTGTTGCGTTTGCCGGCGGCGATCGAATCAAGCGGCGAAAACAACATGACCTCAACGCCCGTCAAGTCGCCGCCTGCCGACAAGTGAAGAAGCCATTCAAGGTCAACCTGCCGCTGCGTGGGTCTTCCGTCAAACGCTCCGGAGCTGTGATATCGCCGCTGTGAAACTGCATGCCGTTGTAGAAAATCAGCCGGTTGAAGCGCGCCGGCAGACAGGCGATTTTTTCAAACCAAGCCGACGAAGACGTCTGATAGCCGCCCGCCAAGCCATATTTCGCCGCCATCGCAGCGGCGTCCAGTTGCCCCGAATCGTGGACCAAACGAGCGGTCTCCTGCTCGCTGCGAGTCGGTCGATAGAAACCGGTGCCGCCGAGCGCGGGGTCATGAAACAGATAAAGCACACACGCGGCGACGCATCGACCCGGCTCGATCTGCATGCGGTCGCGGTGGCAAATCGACTGTGCGGGCGACAGCTGTGCCGGTGTCAGCGTGACCAGCGACAAGCGACTGTAAGCGCGCAACGTGCGTCGTCCGCCCAAGGCGCGGCGCACATGCAAGGCGAAAAATCCGTCCAGCGCCGCGCTGAAATCCTCGGGCATGCGCAACTCGGGGCCGGGAAAGGCGTTGTGGCCAGAGGCTTGGAACTCGGCGCGTCGGGCGACCGCCAGTTCGATCAGCTGCTGAGGATCGCGCAGCGCATTGTCGAACACATGGCAGGCCTGACCGTTGCCAAGGTCGATGCTAGAAACGTCGGGCGAAGCATTGAACATGCCGATCAAATTGCGAGTTTGCGTGGAAGCCGGATCGTAACGATGGAACTGATGTTTGGCGATCCAGCACCTCCCTACCAACCATCGAGGCTACTTCCATGAGTAAGTTAAGGGCACTAGCGTGGGCCATGGCCATGCTGATCAGCGCAACACCCGCATTGGCCAAAGACGTCGCGATACCGCAAGTCGCCAGCGGCCACATCGAGCGCTTGGCCGACTTCGCCTCCAAGTATGTGCCAGCAAGAAACATTGACGTCTGGTTGCCGGCCGACTATCCCGATGCAGCACCGTATGCGGTGCTTTATATGCAAGACGGGCAGATGCTGTTCGACGCAAAAACCACGTGGAATGAGCAGGAGTGGCGGGTCAATGAAGTGGCGGGCGAGCTACAAGCGGCTGGCACGGTAAGGCCTTTTATCGTCGTTGGAATCTGGAATGGTGGCGCGGCGAGGGCGGCAGAGTATTTGCCTCAGCGCGCCTTTGAGCGGCTCGACGCAAAGGCGCAAGCACAGCATTTGGCGGGGAAGCGGGGCGATCAGCCGTTTCTGTCGGGGCCGGTGTATTCGGATCGTTACCTGCGGTTTTTGACCGACGAATTGAAGCCGTTGATCGACCAACGCTTTGCGGTCGACCCGGCGCCCAACGCCACGTCGATCATGGGGTCGAGCATGGGTGGCTTGATCTCGCTGTACGCGCTCAGCGAGTACCCGCAAATCTTTGGCGCAGCGGCCTGTTTGTCGACCCACTGGCCAGGCAGTTTTATCTTTGACGACTCGACGCTGCCGGAGGCCTTGCTCGCGAATATGACGGAGACGCTGCCCGATCCGAGCAACCATCGCCTGTACTTTGATCACGGCACCGCCACCCTCGACGCGCATTACGCGTCTTGGCAAGCGCGCGTCAACGCGCTCATGGCAAGCAAGGGCTATACCGAAACCAATTGGGTGAGCCGGGTGTATGCCGATGCTGAGCACAGCGAACAGGCCTGGGGCGCGCGCTTACACGTGCCGCTGACGTTTCTGTTTGCGCCCAGACCATGACAATCTGCGGTATCCAACCACGAGCCTACCGCCGTGCAAGCGCCTGCTGATTTCATCCTCACCGTTGTCTGTCCGGATCGACCCGGCATCGTTTATCGCGTCAGCGCGCTGCTGTTCGAGGCGGGCTGCAACATCCTCGACGCGCAGCAATTTGGCGATGACGAAACCGGGCGCTTCTTTTTGCGCGTCCACTTTGCCGCCGACGAGCATCGCGCCGGGCAACGGCTGCGCGACGAGTTTGATGGCTTGGGTCGCGAGTTCGGCATGCAGTGGCAGCTGCATGATGGTCAACGGCGCCCGCGCCTGTTGGTACTGGTCAGCAAGCAAGGCCATTGCCTGAATGATCTGCTGTTCCGCGTCAGCAGCCGCCAACTGATGGTCGAAGTGGCGGCCGTTGCCAGCAACCATGCGGACCTGGGCCCATTGGCCGAGTCACACGGCGTGCCGTTTGTCCACCTGCCGGTCACTGCCGAGACCCGCGCCGAGCAAGAACAGCGTTTGCTGGAGTTGCTGGGTCGCGAGCGTGTCGACTTGGTAGTGCTGGCGCGCTACATGCAGATCCTGTCGCCCGAACTCTGTGCCGCTCTTTGCGGCCGCGCGATCAACATTCATCACAGCTTCTTGCCCAGCTTCAAGGGCGCGCGGCCCTACCATCAAGCGCACGCGCGCGGGGTCAAGCTGATCGGCGCGACCGCCCACTACGTCACGCCCGACCTCGACGAAGGTCCGATCATCGAGCAGGACGTGGCGCGAGTCGATCACGCCATGTCCCCGCGTGAATTGGTGCGGATGGGCAGCGACATCGAGTCGCAGGTATTGGCGCGCGCCGTGCGTCGCCATGTCGAGCATCGCGTGCTGTTGAACGGCCATCGGACCGTGGTGTTTCGCTAGCCCGAATACCACCAAAGGTCACGACAGGCGCGACCTCAGGAAGCCTAGGGGCGGTTCGGCAAATTGAAGCTGTAAGCATTGCGAAGATGCTCGGCTCAATGATCCTAGAAACCGCAGCTGACTGCTTCCCGAAGTTGCAATTGTGGCGGAATGCCTCAGTTTCCGGACTGCGTGATTCTCACTGTGACAACTTGGTAGAGTCGCGCGC
>JANNWF010000406.1:0-2124 GCA_031408455.1 Pseudoxanthomonas sp.
CTGGGCACGGCGCTTCGGAACGTCAGTGGCCGAGCGCTACGTAATAGCAGGTGCCGCCCGTCTCGTTGACCTCCGCTGCCGTGGCGATGTTCATGCCGCCGCCGAGCAGGCTGACGATCGCATCGGTTAGCGGATGCGTACGATTGAAACGGAATGACGTGGCGCCCGCCGCGGTTATCGGACGCCACGCCGTGATGCTAGTATTCTCACAGCGGGCCAGTACGCTGTCGGCTGACAACGGCCACCCGTCGATGGTCTGTGGCGTTCCCGTTCCGGCGTAGCTGCCCTGCGCCAGCCAATTGTCGGCTTCGCGAAAGGCCACATAATAATGGGTTTCCCCGAGATTGTTCGCAGTCGTGCCCGCTCCCACGCGGAAGCCATCTGCTTCGAGCAAGAGCGCCGTGTCGGACGGGTCGCCAGCGCTTGCCAACGCTGCTGACATCGATGTCGAGCGCAACCAGTAGTCCCCGGACACTGGCTCTTGCAGCAACACGAAGCCGGGGTTGAAGCCAAAACCCGAGATGGAGACGTCCTGCGCGTCGCCCGTATACGTTCCAGTATTCAGGTAACCGGCACGCTGCGCGACCGCAACCCAATGGATGGTGACCCCGCCTTGATTCACCCCTTCTTCGCTGCCAACCAGCAAGTCATTGCCATCGAACGTGATGGTGTTGGACCCGAGCCCGCCAAACGCCCAAAGTCTCGCGCCCTGATCGCCTTGCATGGCGTCGGTCTTGAACGTCGCGCCAGCTCGGTTCGTTTCGGTGCGGAACAGCGCGAAGCCGGGTGTGAAGGGTAGAGTGGCGACGAGTCGATTGGGTGTGGCGTCTCCAATGAAGGAGCCCGACTCGATGTACAGCGAGCCCGTGCCACCTTGGCCAGGGTTTGGCTCCGCAGCGCCGCCCTCGCCAGCCAGATTCGCAGCTGAGCCTGCCTGAACCGCGCCAGCCACGTTGGCACTACCCCCAAGCGGTGCGCCCGCGCTACCGCCAAAGGACTCGCCCTGGCCAGCAGCGGCGCCCGCCGTTCCCGAAGAGGTGCCTTCAGGGAACAGGTCGTAGCTCACACGGCAGGACGCAGCGCCCACGAGAACGATCAGAAAGCCGGCCGCGAGCTTTTCACGCACTCCCCACAATATAGTCAATTCAAGCGGGTGGCGTGTGGCGCATTGAGATACTCGACAGCTTTCGGTGGGCGATCCTGCGCGGGCGTCGCACCTTCCTCAAACGGTCCCTCCACACTGTCCGAGACTTCGCACGCTATCTGGCACCCGGGCGAGAAGATCTGTCCGAGGACTCGGTCAGGGACGCGCCCGCTCCGCCACGAAAGCAGCCCTTTTCGCTGCGCTGCCTGGCTGGCTCGGCAATTGCTAAGTGGTCCGGATGCTCTCCAATACGACCCCGCCAACGTGGGCGCATTCACTGACAAGTTGCGGCGCCTCGGGCCTTTGGCTGGGCGTGATGGCCCTCATCGTCCCCAGCTGCATGAGCTACACGCTCGAAGACGAGCCACGCCCGCTGAGCCCCGAACCGCTGGCGCGAGCACGCCCGAATGACTGGGGATACTCGAGCGTGCTTTCGAGTTGTACTGCGAGCGCGAGCGACGATGTCTGTGAACGATGCGAAAAGACGGCCTGCTGCAACGAGATCGAAGCCTGTGACCGCGGCTGCCAGGACCAGTATCAAGCCTACCAGCAGTGCCTGTACCCTGCGCCGGGCCTGCCATGGTCGGGGCTTGGTTCGAAGGCCTGCCTGCAGCGTCTCCCGGTATCGCCGAGCACGCTGCAGGTCGTGGCGCTCATCGACTGCGCTGCGTCCAAGTGCTCGACCCAGGAGACCTGCGGCATTGAGCCACGCGCGACCTTCTCCGCGCCGCCCACAGCTTCACCCACAGCTTCGCCCTCCGCCTCACCCCCCGGCAACTTCAGCGCAGCCGAGTTCCTCGAAAACTACTGCGTGGGCTGCCACTTTGACGGATTTTTGGGACCCACCGGCAAGCCGACCTCGGCGTTCAGCCACGACCGGGAATGGTGGGCGCCGCGCTGGAACACCAACTGGCTCGTCGCCATGGACTACGATCTTGCGGTATAGAAGAGTCCCGCCATCGGTTGCGGCGTCGGCAAGG
>JANNWF010000407.1:0-2625 GCA_031408455.1 Pseudoxanthomonas sp.
GGTGCTCGAGCCCTGCGAGAAGTTGTAGTACCACTCGCGGTCCGCCTGTGACCACGCTTGATCGAGGTAGATGACGGGGTCTCGGCTGGGTGTCTGCCCTGCAGCGGGCTTGGCGGCCAGAAACATTGCCAGCGCGAACACGCCAGCCATCGTCGCCGCCAGCGGGGCGGTTGTCCTGTTCATGAGTACTGAAGCCTTTCGCTTGATGTTCTCCGATGGTTCAGGTTGGACACGGGGTTGTTCAACGCCAGGCGGCGCGCCAGGACGAATTGATGTGGATCCACGCTTCGTTGCGCGCCGCGGGGTCCGAGTCTTCGGGCAGTTCCCAGCCGTGGATGCGCAACACGAAGTCTTGCGCACCGGCGACCGCATCAGTCACTGCGCTTGCCGGCAATGCCGCCAGCACCGGCTGCGCTGAAAGCGCGCCGGTCGCGGGTGTTGCCAGCTGGGCCAGGACAGGCACGGCGACGAGGCCACCACAGCCGATCAGGAAAGGTCTGCGTCCAAGCATGTGTTCTGCTCCCGTCATGTGCCCGCCGTCGTGGCGTGCATGGCCAGTGGTGAAACCTGAAATGCCGCCGTGCCGGCCCAGCGCTCGCACGCCTGCACCTGCAGTCTTGCGGCGACAGCCGAGTCGCCGGCAGCGTGTGCCGCCTCGCATGCCTGCTCGAAGGCGCGCAAGGTCGGCCGGTTGGCAAGGTTCAAGCTGGCCAGCTCGAAGGCCCGTGCGGGGTCGTTGCCGCTGCCCAGATAGAACTCCGCGCCGTGGTCGGCGAACGCCAGCGGATGCTTCGCCAGCAGCGCCTCGAATCCGGATCGGGCGGCGGCGAGGTGCAACGCCGCCCCGGCCTCGTCACCCACAGACCGCGCGACGTCGGCCAGGCGCCATGGCACTTCGGGATCGCCGCTTTCCAGCGCAGGTTCCAGCAGCGCCCTGGCGTCGGCAGCGCGCCCTTGGTCGAGGTAGATCTCCGCGAGATGCACGCGTGCCTTCACGTAGCACGGCAGGTAGTCGACTGCGGTGCGGTACCAGGCTGCGGCCCGCTCCGCGTCCGGCACCAGCATGCTCTCGCCCCACAGCACGCCGAGCTGGAAAACGACCCCTGCCAACGAAAACGGCGACACGTCCGGGTACTCGCGCAGCGCCCGCAGGTAGGTGCGTTCGGCTTCTTCGAAGGCGCCCAGATCGGCCAGCAGTGCGGCGAGCGGGATGCGCTCCGCCCACTGACCGGGCCGCGCTGCGCGTTCACGCCGTGCCGCAAGAACCGCGGCGAGGTTCTCGCCGGTGGCCTGTTCGAGGGTCAGCGACAGGCGCTCCGCGGCGTCGGACGGACCACCGCGTGCAATCGCCAGTGCGAGGCTCTGTCTCGCGTCTGCGAACCGATGGACTGAACATGCGACCTGCGCCGAGATCAGCGCGGCCCGCGTGGATTCCGGCTCCGCCGAAGACAGTTCGGCCACCAGCATCTCGAGCCTATCGAAGGCGCCGAGGTCGCCGGTGAACTGCGCTGTCAGTTGTTCCTGCTCGACGATCAACTCGGCGACACCAGGATGCTCGGGTGAGCGCCAGAACCGGTTCCACGACCGTTGCCGCGCACTCGCCAGATTGATCGCCGCGATCTCGCCCGCCGTCGCCACGATGGGCTCGACGTCGATGGCCGCTGCGTCCGTCGTCACCCCTGTCATCCGAATCGCTTGCTCAGACCCGCCAGCCCCACCTTCTGCAGCGTGGCGACGATGGCCCTGATGACGATCGTCGGCTGCCCGTCCGACAGGTACTGCACGCGCCAGGTCACCGTGCTGCCGCTGCCCTTCGGCACGACTTCCAGGACGCCGGTGTAGTTCGACGCCCCCATGCCGGTAACGCCCGAATAGCGGTACTGGCGCCGCGCGTTGTCGGTCGCGTCGAGGCGCTCGATGATGGTCTTGCCGTCGATGGTCTCGACCGTGCGCAACTGGCCGATGCCCGTGCCGGTCAGCCGGACTTGCGCGATCAGCGGGTGCCACATCGCGCCGAACGGACCGATCAGTGCCCAGACCTTGTCGGCCGATGCATTGACCGTTGCCGACTCGACCACGGTCTGCAACTCGGCGTTCGGTGGCGCGAGATAGGGGAACGTGTTCCGCCCGAGTTGGGTCGCGCGCGTGGCGCCGCCCTTCAGCGTCTCGCGGTCGCGGTTGACGATCCAGGTCAGCAGCATGTCGATGTCGAGCGCGTTGAGCGTCCTGCCGCCACCGGTCTGGTACGGGCGCCCATTGAGCGTGCTCTTCTCGATTTCCAGATAGCTTGTGTCGGTGGTCGGCTTGGCCACGTCGATGAGCTGGAAGTCGTCGAGGAACACGTTGGCGCTGGCGGCCAGTTGGCCGGGCGACCAGTCTTCCTTGCCGTCGCGCAAGTCGTATTCGTGCAAGCTGTCGACCAGGCGCTTGCGGAACAGCGGTGCGAATTCCGGCGCGATAGTAAACGGCGTCTGCTGGTTCCACAGGTCGCGCAGATCGTCGGCCCCTTTGAGATGCGCGTTGTTGAGACGAACGTTCGTCTGCTCCGGGCGCCCCACCCAGTCGAATCGCGACACCTGGTGCCCGACGAGCCCACCTGCCGCAGGCACCGGCGTCGTTTCCGCG
>JANNWF010000408.1:0-2863 GCA_031408455.1 Pseudoxanthomonas sp.
CGCACGCGCACCCTCAGAAATCACAGTACCGCCAGCTTCGCTGCGCGACGGCACCGGGTCGCCCAATTTCTGAGCCAGCAATCGGATCTGGTCAGCATCGAGACCGGTACTGACCGGCGGCTGAACGGTATGCCGACCGAATTTGATGACGCGCGGCATCACTCCTTGTAGTCGTCGCGCGAAATCGTTAAGCAGGGTGAGGATGAAGGTCGGATTTCTCTGGAGGTCGTGCAAAAACTGCTTGGGATCAACGCTGAGGACCGTGCAGTCCTTCAGCGCCGTCGCGGTGACAAAGTGCGACGAGTGGAGAATGACTGAAGTCGCGCCGAATATTTCGCCCGGCATAATCAGCGAAACCGGCTTTCCATAACGCGTTAAGGTGACGGCGCCGGAGATTAGCAGAAAGATCCGCGCGTCGGGCGGTACAACAGCGCTTAGTCGCTGCGCTTCGGCGAAGATGCAGGTCCCCGCCTTGCAGCTGTCCTGGCGTCCGCTCTGCTTAAAGAACGCCATCGCGTCAATCGCATCGGAGCCGCCGCCTGTTTGTTGGTTGGTCATTTTGTCGGTCATTGCGAAACTGATTGTCTATGGCAAAGCCAGTTTAAATTATTTGGCGTCAGTGATAATTGTGCAGTCCTTGCCAAGAACTTTGAATAGTTGGGTTCTTGAGAATCTCGGCGAAGGTTAGGCATTTTGCCTCAGTTGCCGAAGAGCCCGCGAAGTTTGTTGGCAAGCGTTTGCAAGATTGATACGTTCCATTTTGCCATAGGCATGCCGCGTCGAAAACATCCGTGTCATGACCTTGTCACATATCAACGCGGTTACAAAAAATGGTGATGCTTTGGATGTCATGGTCTGAAAGAAAGTGCAACTTGCGTCGCACTTTCTTGCAAGCAACCAACGGCGATTTTGCGCAAGTATTGCCTGAGGTCACATTCACAAATACCTGAACGCCAAACAACGACTTCATCGCTCAGCCAAACGGATCCGGCACAAACCCGGCGCTGGCCGGAAAGGGTGTTGGTTCGGCGCGGCGCGGGGTGGGGATGACACCACGGGCGATGAGGTTGGCGCGCGAGTCGTAGTAGATGGTGATGACTTCATCGGGCGTATCGCTGTTGCGGGCGAACTCGGTGTAGCGGGTTGGTGAATGTTCGCGCTGCCCATGGCCGGTGCCGAGTTTCTTGAGCTGCAGGTCAGCTTCGACGCGCGAATCCGCTTGGCTGGCGCGGCGCTCTGCGAGTGCTGGTGCTGCGCTGTCCTTGACCTCGCTGCGCGCCAGATTAGCGAGACTGCCACTGCTATCAAAGCTTTCTTTGGCTGCCGGCATGGGCGCTGGCGCAGGCGGCGGCGCGGAACTGGCAGCATCGTCGCGTAGAGATTCTGCTGCGGCTTTGGCCTGTTGTCTGGCGCGCCATGAATCGAGCGGCGGCGAATAGGGTGCCACGGCGACGGGAGCTGGTATGGCTTTCTCGCGATAGACGGCGACGCCGATCACGCCGACGTTGCCCGGACGCCCAGTGCGCGCGGCATAGGAGTCGGGCAATGCGGTGAACACAAACTGAGCGACATCGTCCATGCTCTTGCGCCAACCGGTGACGCCATAACTTTGCCCGCCGGCGATCACATAGCCGGATTGCAGCGTCGCGGCGTTCTGGCCAGTGAGCACGTTGATGCCGTCGACCGAAAGGACGGTCAGCACGCGGTCGCCCCGATTGCTTTTGAGTTCGACAAAGTAGGCATCGCCCGGGGTGCCGGCGACATAGAGTTTGCCGTCGTAGCGATACGGTGTGAGCCTTTCGCCGGTGTTGCGATTGACGACTGAAACATCGACCAGCCGGGCGGCCAAGGTGGTTTGGGCGCAGCCGAGCAAGGCGAGCAGGCTGGCAGCACCAATGACACGGGATACGAGTGTGCGAGTTTTCATGATGTTCTCCGTTGTTGAAAGGTTTGCGATGTCCGCAAGCCATTAAACGAAGGACCTCAGGAAACGGGGTTAAGGTTGACCACGAAAAACTAAACAGTTCGTCATTCCCGCGCAAGCGGGAATCCAGGAATTGCAAGCTGCGCCGCCCATTTCATTCACCACCGTGCTTCGCTGCCCCTGGATTCCCGCTTTCGCGGGAATGACGGCGCTCTGAATTAGGAATGACGGCGCTCTGAATTAGGAATGACGGCGCTCTGAATTTGGAATGACGAGGTACTCAAAATGATCAGCGCTTCTCTAACGCGAGTCAACCTTTTGTAAATCATCCGGCAGCACCACATTGGGGTAACGCTTGCGAAAGCGCTCCAAGCTTTTCGCCGCTTCTGTCGTGCGTCCGGCGGCATGCAGTTTGCGGATTTGATCGAGCCAGGCTCCCGGTGTTGCGGCGTCGTCTGTTGCATCGGCTTCCTTGCTCAGGGCCGGGCTGGCCATGCGTTTGGCGGCTGATTTGGCCACATGGTCGGACATGGCTTCGGCGCGGGGCATGGCGAGTGCCGATGCTGGCATCGGTGCGGGTGACGGTACAACCATCGCTGGTGGTGGCGCGGCGGGTGAGGCGACTGATGCCCGCATACGAATTTCTGCCGGGGCATCGGCCACAGCAGTGGGTTGACCAATTGAACCAACCGAGCGCGCCTCGGACGCGGCTTGATCCTGCCGCGCCGGGAATGCTTGGGATTCGGCGACAGGGGCGGCTGGTGTTGCCAGGCCTTGTTTTTTCTCTGCAACTGCTGCCTGATCTTTCGGTGCTTGGTTTTGCCGGAGCGCTGGCGTGGGCGCGGCGGGTTGGCTACGAGCGTTGTCAGTCTTCGCCGGACCGGTTGGCTCACGCAGACTGTCGGCGCTGTTGATTTCATCGCGTACGGCGCGTTCCTG
>JANNWF010000409.1:0-1861 GCA_031408455.1 Pseudoxanthomonas sp.
TCGCATATGACGACTCATTCCCTCCCTTTGCGGGTGGCCATCCTGTACCCCGGCGACCGGGCAGCACGTGACCGCGCCGATCCGGGCGAAAGCAGGTTCTCCGCGTTGTTCGATGCCCTGTCCGCTGCGGGTATCGCAGCCGAACCCGCCGTCTACCACGACGACTTTGTCGGTGAGGTGCGTTCGCAGCTGTTCGATGTGGATACAGTCCTTGTCTGGCACAACCCGATTGAGGACGGCCGCACTCGTCGCATCCTCGATGCGATGTTGCGCGATGTAGCGACGCGCGGCAGCCTCGTCAGCGCCCACCCTGACACCATCCTTCGCCTAGGCACGAAGGACGTGCTGCTAGCGGTGCGGGCGCTGCCCTTCGGCAGCGATGCGTGGCGCGTCGACAGCCTGGAAGAGGTCCGAAGCGCGGTAGTGGCGAGGCTTGCCGAAGGGCCTAGAGTGCTCAAGCAACATCGGGGCCACAGCGGCATGGGCGTGTGGCGGATCGAGATTGCGGACACGAGTGGCCAACGCTTCCTGCTCCGACATGCGCAGCGTGGCGCGAACGAGGAGATTGTCGACCTCGACACCGCACTCATGCGACTTGCGCCGTACTTTGAAGACGGTGGTCACATGATTGATCAGGCTTGGCAGCCTCGCCTGATTGAAGGAATGGTGCGCGCGTACTTGGTGGGAGACCGCGTGGCAGGCTTTGGTCACCAAGCGGTGAATGCGTTGTATCCGGCAATTGAGGGTGGCACGGCGCCCTCAGCCGGGCCCCGACACTACAGCCCACCCGACGACCCGCGCTTTCAAGGGTTACGGCAGAGCCTGGAACAGGGCTGGATACGGATGCTCTGCGAAAGCACGTGCCTTGCCATTGATCAACTGCCGCTGCTCTGGGACGCAGATTTCCTGCTGGGTGAAAGTGACGGGATTGAAGATCGCTATGTCCTGTGCGAGATCAACGTCAGCAGCGTTTCGCCTTTTCCGCCTTCGGCCATCGACTCCCTCGTGGAAGCGATCCACTCGGAAGCTGCCGGACACCGACCTCATTCGCGTTGATCCTTTCTACAGCTTCGCTTGAGAGGCCGCAGTGCGACTACTCGCTGCCCTTAATAAGTCCTTCGGCAGTGCACCCACTCACTTGGTCGATCAACCTAGTGGCCGATCATCTGAGACACCCAACCCCACAGCGCCGCGCCTGCAATCACTGCGGGAACCAGCATGCGAGCCTTGGAAGCAAACAAGAGCCCCAGCACGATCGCGAACAGGACCACCGCTTCCAGACCGGTCAGGCTGACTCGCATCAGCGCAAGCGTGGTTCCGGCGATGAGTCCGACTACGCCTGCCGTCACCCCTTCCAGGAATAGGCGCATGCGGGGCTGCTGAATCAGGCGCTCAAGCGGCTCATGAGCCACCAAGGTGAAGGCAAATGCCGGTAAAAAAATGCCAACCGTCATTGCGATGGCGCCCCAGGGACCGCCGCCCAGATAGCCCACGAAGGTGGAGAAGATGATCAATGGTGCCGGCAGCAATCCAGACAGCGCGAGGCCATCGAGAAACTGGGAGTTGCTCATCCACGCGCCTTGGCTCACGGCATCGCGTTGCAGGAAGGGGATGACCGTGTAGGCACCGCCAAACGTCAGCATCCCGGCCTTCAATCCTGACCAGAACAACAAGAGCAGCGGAACAGTCTCCGGCGCCGACGTTGCGCTCGAAATGCTCGCAAGACTCAACGCATCCAGACCCGCCAGGCCGCCATTTCGCACTGAGAAAGCGACGACTGCAGCAGCAGCGAGCGCGAGGGCAGCAAACGCCAATGAGCTAGGCCCGCGTCGCGCCAGCAGATACGCAAGTCCGCCGAAGG
>JANNWF010000410.1:0-7820 GCA_031408455.1 Pseudoxanthomonas sp.
CCCCGGATTCCGCTTCGCTGCATCCAGGCTAAAGACCTGCGCTGAATTTGCAACATCGCGCCCCAGCCCCCAGCCCCGCTCTTGCTTCACCAGCCCCGCTCTTGCTTCACCAGCCCCGCTCTTGCTTCACCAGCCCCGTTCTTGCTTCAACAAACCCGCTCTCGCTTCAAATGAGCTTGATCTCGCGCAACCGCTCCAACAAATACTCATGCGCCGTGATGGCTTGCGGATAGCGATTCGGGTTGTCGGCGCTGATGCAGGAGGGCAGCACGTCGATCAGCACATCCGGGTTGGGATGCAGAAAGAATGGCGTCGAGTAGCGCGGCTGGCGGGCGGCTGCGCCGGGTGGGTTGGTTACGCGGTGAGTGGTTGAGGGATACACGTGGTTGGTCAATCGCTGCAGCATGTCGCCGATATTGACGACGATGGTGTCGGCGTCGGCGGTGAATGGCACCCACTCACCTTGCCTTGAACGCACTTCCAGACCGGCTGCGCTGGCTCCCACCAGCAAGGTGATGAAGTTGATGTCTTCATGTGCGCCGGCGCGCACGTTGGGGACTTCAGGCGCAGTGATCGGCGGGTAGTGAATCGGTCGCAGGATGGAGTTGCCGAAGTTCGTCTTGTCCGCAAAGTAATTCTCGGGCAAGTCAATATGCAGGGCTAAACCGCGCAGGACGCGTGAGCCGAGATCATCCAGTGCCTCATATAGGCCATAGGCGTATTCGCGAAACTTGGGAACTTCGGAAGGCCAAAGATTGTTGGCCATCACATCGGCGTAGTGAGAACCAGCCGGTAGCTCGCGTCCGACATGCCAGAACTCCTTCAAATCTGGATACTTCGAGTCCTTGGCCGTCTCGACGCCGAACGGCGTGTAGCCTCGAGCGCCACCACTGCCCTTGACGTGATAGCTGCGCTTCACTTCATCAGGAAGCGCGAAAAACGCCTTGAACACCTCGTAGGCACCGTCAATCAGGTCCTGCGCGATGCCATGGCCCCGGATGCCACAAAACCCCCATTCTCGATAGGCAGCGCCGAGCTCGGCGACAAAGGCGTGGCGGTCGCTGTCGAAGCGGCGGATATCAAGGGTTGGGATCTGGCTCATAGACGTTGTATGCAGTGACCACGTGGGAGGGTGATGGTATTCCGGACGGCTGGTCCGCGAAATGACCTAGCTCAAACACAAACGTCAACCTAGCCAGCGAAACTACTTTGCAGCGTCTGCCCAGACGCCGTCGAGTCGATGTCTCGAGGGATCAACAGGCCTCGTGGACCGCAGCGACAAGTCGATCCAGCACGCCTTGCATCAGCTCAGCATCGTCCGCCTCAACGGTCACCCGCAGCACCGGCTCGGTGCCTGACGGGCGCAGAAACGCTCGACCTCGGCCAGCAAGCGCTGACTGCGCGTGGGCCAATTCTTGTTGCACGCTGGTCGACTCGGCCGGTTTGGCACCGTTGCTCAGGCGCACGTTGACGGTCTTCTGCGGCAACTTCTCAAATCCATGCAAAGCTTCCCGCAGGCTGGCCCCGCCTGCGCGACGCAATGCTTCTAGCACCTGGAGTGCGCTGACGATGGCATCACCGGTGCTGGCTCGATCCAAACACAGCAGATGACCAGACGCTTCGCCTCCGAGAATGCCGCCGCCAGCGACCAAGGCTTGATGCACGTAACGATCGCCGACGTTGGCTCGCAAGAAGGTCAAGCCGCGCGCGATCAAAGCCTGTTCTAGCGCAAAGTTGCTCATCAGGGTACCCACGACGGGGCCACGCAAGCGGTCATCACGCTGCCACGCCAAGGCCAAGACGTACAGCAGCTCGTCGCCATCCACGACCACGCCCGCAGCATCGACCATCTGCAGCCGATCACCGTCTCCGTCAAACGCAATCCCAAGGTCAGCGCCGCGGGTCAGCACTTCGGCCGACAACGTCTGCATATGCATTGAGCCGCAATCGCGATTGATGTTGAGGCCGTCGGGGGAGACACCGATGGCGTGCACTTCCGCACCCAGCTCGGCGAACAACGCCGGTGCGATAGCATAGGTCGCACCATGCGCGCAATCGAGCACCACCTTTAGGCCCGCCAACGTCAGGTTCTCATCGACCGTCGACTTGCAAAACTCTGCATAGCGGGTTGCTGCGTCATCGATGCGACGCGCCTTGCCCAATTGTTCGGAAGGCACCGTGTGGAAGGGCTCTTCCAGCGCTGCTTCGATGGCATTCTCAACCGCATCGGAGAGCTTTTCGCCGTGCGCGGAAAAAAACTTGATGCCGTTATCGTGATGCGGATTGTGGGAAGCACTGATGACGATGCCGGCGTCGGCGCGCAGCGAACGAGTGAGATAGGCGACCGCTGGCGTCGGGATAGGCCCCAACATCAACACGTTGGCGCCAGCCGCCACTAGGCCCGCTTCTAGCGCGGCTTCGAACATGTAGCCGGAAATCCGGGTGTCCTTACCGATGACGACTTTAGCGTGACTGTCACGCGCCAAGGCACGACCTGCCGCCCAACCCAACTTGAGAAAGAAATCCGCCGAGATCGGGCCCTCGCCTACTCGCCCGCGGATACCGTCGGTACCAAAATAGCGTCGCTCAGCCATACGCCATCACGCCCCAGGCTTGGGCTCAGGATCCGCAGCAGGTTGCGGCAGCCGCATCAGCAGGGCCAGCATTGCTGCAAGGCGATTGCGCAATTCGCGACGGTCGACAATCTGGTCGATGGCACCGTGTTCTTTCAGAAATTCCGAGCGCTGAAAGCCATCGGGCAAGGTTTCGCGAACGGTTTGGGCGATGACCCGTGGCCCGGCGAATCCAATTAGTGCACCCGGCTCGGCGAGATTAATGTCGCCCAACATGCCGAGGCTGGCGGATACACCGCCCGTGGTCGGATGGGTCAGTACCACCACGTAGGGCAGGCCCGCCGCACGCAAGCGGCCCAAGGCAGCGGCGGTTTTAGCCATCTGCATCAACGAGAACAGACCCTCTTGCATGCGCGCGCCGCCAGTGGCGGTAAAACACACGAACGGAGCGCGTTGCTCAAGTGCGTGTTCGGCACCGCGCGCGAACTTTTCACCGACCACCGCGCCCATCGACCCGCCCATATAGCGAAACTCAAAAGCGCTGGCGGTGAGCGACATGCCTTTCAGTTTGCCGTGCATCACGATCAATGCGTCTTTTTCGCCGGTCTGCTTTTGCGCGGCGCGAATGCGTTCTGCGTACTTCTTGGAGTCGCGAAACTTGAGCACGTCGACCGGTGACAACTCCGCTGCAAGCTCAACCCCTGAGTCCACATCCAGCAACTGCGCTAGCCGCTCCCGCGCCGAGATCGGCATGTGATGACCGCACTTAGGACATACATCGAGGTTACGCAGCATCTCTGGCCGATACAGCACCGCGCCGCAGCTCTCACACTTTTCCCATAAGCCCTCAGGCACAGCACGCTTGGTCCCGCCTTCGGTGCGGATTCGCGAAGGCATGAGTTTAGTCAACCAACTCATGGATGTGACACGTAAACAGAATTCACAGCGAGCGAGCCTTGATGACCAATTGGCGAAAGTCTAACGCGGAAGGCGTTCAGTTTCGGCGCTTTACTCCCTCCCCGATGTTCGGGGGCGAATTCCTGTGGCTTGCGGGCCAAGGCCCGCGCAGGAATTTGCGCGCAACGCGCCGGACGGGTTGGGGAGGGGTAAGGCAGGACACTTGCTTTTCTGCGGGCATGGCGGGCGCGGACGCCTATCATCGCGGAAAGCTGGCCGCCATGATCGTTAGCGTGCGGCGTCGAGTGCGGTGCGAATAGGCGCCAGAAACGTGGCCGCGCGAGCGCAGGCGTCAGCACTACTTGTGGCGTCCGCCAATGTCTCAACCAAGGCACTGCCAACCACCACCGCGTCCGCAAATGCGCCGAGTGCGGCGGCAGATGCCGCGTCGCGAACGCCAAATCCCACGGCTACTGGCGCGCCGCCAAGGGTGCGTAACGCCGCTACGCGCTCTCGCACCGCGTCGACGCTGAGAAAACCGGCACCGGTAACGCCAGCAAAGCTGACATAGTACAGATAGCCTTCGCTGGCATTGGTGATCAGCGTAAGCCTGGCCGCATCCGTGGTCGGCGCAGCCAACATGATCAAACGCAGACCGTTGCTGCTCAGCGCTGACCGCAAGGGGCCGGCCTCTTCAGGCGGACAATCGACCAGCAAGAGTCCATCGACGCCAGCCGCATTTGCCGCCTTGGCGAAAGCTTCGGCGCCAAACATCTCGACGGGATTCATGTAGCCCATCAACACCAATGGCGTGCTGAAATCGGTGTCGCGAAACTGGCGACACACCTCCAACACTCGCCGCAATCCGACGCCGCGTGCCAACGCCCGCTCAGAACTGCGTTGAATCACTGGGCCATCGGCTTGGGGATCCGAAAATGGCACGCCGATCTCCAACAAATCAGCGCCCGCAGCGACCAATGCATGCAGCAAGTCGACCGCGCCATCGGGCGACGGATCACCGCAGGTAATGAACGGAATCAGCCCCGGTCGATTGGCCGTTTTCAAGGTCGCGAAGCACGCCTCGATCCGTCCGCTCACAACGACAGTCCCTCGAGTTTGGCGATGGTGTAGATGTCTTTGTCGCCGCGTCCAGACAGGTTGCAAAGGATCATTGCGTCCTTGGGCAACTCACGCGACAACTTGATTGCCTGGGCGACCGCATGACTGGATTCCAAAGCGGCGAGAATGCCCTCAGTGCGGGCGAGCAGGTGAAATGCCTCCATGGCCTCGGCATCCGTAATGCCGACGTAGGTGGCCCGTCCGCTGTCTTTCAGATACGCGTGCTCGGGACCGACGCCGGGGTAGTCCAGCCCGGCCGATACCGAATGCGTCTCGGTGATTTGGCCGTCGTCATCGCACAACACATAGGTCCGATTGCCATGCAGCACGCCGGGGCGACCGGCGACCAAGGATGCCGCGTGTTTACCACTGGCGATGCCCTCGCCTGCCGCTTCCGCGCCCCAGATAGCCACGTCACGATCATTCAAGAAATGATGGAACAAGCCAATCGCATTGGAACCGCCACCGACGCAGGCGACCAAGGCATCGGGCAAGCGGCCGTATTCTTCGAGCATCTGCGCTCGCGCTTCGCGCCCGACCACGGCATTGAAGTCACGCACCAGCATCGGATAGGGATGCGGTCCGGCGACCGTGCCGATGATATAGAAGGTATCGTCGACGTTGGTCACCCAGTCGCGCATGGCTTCATTGAGCGCGTCCTTCAGCGTCTTTGACCCCGACGTAACAGGAATGACTTCCGCACCAAGCAACTTCATCCGGTAAACGTTGATCGCCTGTCGCTCAACATCGACCGAGCCCATGTACACCACGCACTTCAGGCCAAGCCGCGCGGCGACGGTGGCCGAGGCGACGCCGTGCTGGCCAGCGCCGGTCTCGGCAATGATCCGCGTCTTGCCCATGCGTTTGGCCAGCATGCCTTGGCCGATGGTGTTGTTGATCTTGTGCGCGCCGGTGTGATTAAGATCCTCGCGCTTAAGCAAGATGCGAGCACCACCGACATGCCGTGTCAGGCCCACAGCTTCATAGATCGGGCTAGGACGACCGACATAGTGGCGATAGTCGTGCTGCAATTCCGCGAGGAATTGCGGATCGTTGCGATAGCGTAGATACGCCTCCGACAACTCGCGCAATGGACGAATCAGCGTCTCTGCCACAAAGGTGCCGCCGAATTGGCCGAAGTGGCCTGAGCCGTCGGGAAGCGCGTGGTAATCGGTGTCTGGTTGGGCCTGCATGATGGTCCTGAAGCGTTTGGTTAGCGACGCAAATTGAGGGAACTAGGAGTTAGCGTTGTCGAAGTCGGCGCGGCGCACTTCGGCAATGAAATGCGCCATTAGCTCGGCGCTTTTGTCACCCGGTGCAGACTCGATACCACTGGCTACGTCGACTGCGAATGGCCGGAGTTGACGCACCGCCGCATAGACGTTCGAGGGCTTAAGTCCTCCCGCCAGCAGTATCGGATGCTCCCGGGACTGCGGCCATCGCGACCAGTCGAACGCTTCGCCACCACCGCCGACTTCACCAGCTAGGTGTCCGTCGAGCACAAAGCCACAGGCGGAAGGGTAACCCGCCATTGCAGCCGCTGCGTCAGCGCCATCTTCACCCATGGCCACGGCCTTGAGATAGGGAATGCCGGCGGCGCGGCAGTCGGCTTCGGGTTCTTTGCCATGAAACTGGATCAGTGTCGGGCGCAGGATGCTGACGATTTCTTGCACCTGCGCAATGGAATGGTCCATCACCAATGCCACCGTCGTGACCAGGGGCGGCAGCGCGGCTTGCAGCCGCTTGGCTTGCGTCAGCGATACCCGGCGCTTGCTGCGCTCGGCAAAGATAATGCCGATGGCGTCGGCACCCAAGGCAGCTGCGAGGGCTACATCCTCAACGCGAGTGAAGCCGCAAAACTTGATGCGAGTGCGCTGAATCATGGGCAGATCGCGTCCGGCTTGGCCAAACCAGGCTCAGCCAAACCAAGATCGGCCAAACTGAAATCGGACGGCAACTGCCACATGGCGGGGTACAACGGACCCACAAACGTCAGCCCAGCGGCCTGCGCGGTGGGACCAGCACGCGTACGATCGCGACAGCGCAACAATTCAGCGATCCACTCTTCTTCGCGCTCACTACAGCCGACCAACAACAGACTGCCAACGATATTGCGCACCATGTGATGTAGAAATGCGTTCGCTTGCACATCCACCGTGACGACTTCGCCGACCCGCCCAACGCTGATCGAATGCAGGTTGCGCAACGGATGTTTGGCTTGGCATTGTGAGGTGCGAAACGCGCTGAAATCATGCTCGCCGACAAGGTGCTGCGCCGCGCTGTGCATGCGATCCGCATCCAACGGGCGACGCTCCCAGGCCAAGCTGCGGCTATGCAAGCCCGGCCGAATGGGTCGATTGAGCATTTGGTATCGATAGCGCCGCGCGCGGGCGCCGTAGCGCGCATGAAAATCATCGCTCACGGGCATTACCCACAACACCGCTACGCTATCGGGCAGGCGGCTGTTGCAACCCATCATCCAGCCATGCGGACTGCGCTTTGCGTCGCAATCGAAATGCACTAATTGCCGCTCGGCGTGGACACCTGCATCGGTGCGGCCGGCACAGATGACTTCGACCCGTTGATTGGCAACAAAACTGAGCGCGCTTTCAAGCGCGGCTTGCACAGTGGCACCGTGACTCAGCCGTTGCCAGCCAAGAAAATCGGTGCCGTCGTATTCCAAGGCTAAGGCATGACGCATGGCTGCTTGCTGCTGCTTCGCACTGAGGCAAATAAGGACGCAAATAAAAAGGGCCGGAAGTATGCTTCCGGCCCTTCCGATTGATCCTAAAGTCTAGCCGAATTTTGCCGAGGCGAATCTGGCTCTAGCGAACTCGGACTAGCGGATCTCGTCTAGCAAGCGACGCGCCTCTGAGCGCAGGCCGGGGTTGCCTTCGTTGACCACTTCCTCAAGCATTCCACGTGCACCCTCGACGTCACCCATATCGAGGTAGGCTCGCGCCAGCTCAAGCTTGGTCGCCGCTTCTTCGTCGCCGTCAGCGTCGCTGCCGAAGTCCATTTCTGGCGCTTTGACCTCTGCCACCTTGAACTGTTGCGTATCGAACGGGTCGACCGCGGCGGAAACGCCTGCAGCAGCCACGCGCAGCCGGTCAATTTCGTCAACGCTGAAGTTCTGCGTGGTGTCAGCCGGCGGCGGCGAAACACGCGCAGCGGGTTTGCTGCCCCAATCATCTTCGGACACAGGTTTCGAGGCCGCCACCGGCAACGGCA